>CAYFTY010000589.1:0-3649 GCA_964346045.1 uncultured Bradymonadales bacterium
CCGGGTCGTCGTAGGCGGCGCGCAGCACCGTGAGGATGAGATCACCGACCCGTTGTTCGAGCTCTTCGACTCGCTCCGTCAGATCAGTCGAGAGCGCGAATGTGCGCGAATGAAAGGCCTCGCTTGCCAGGTCTTCGAGGGCCGCAAGCTCGCTCATGACTTCTTCGGCGGGCTCGATGACACGACGCGCGTGCTCGGCACGGGTGGCCATCATCGCGGCGTTCGGATCCTGCCAGAATGCAGCAGACTGGCTCGAAATGTCGAAGTTGTCGACTTCCCATTCGAGGTCGCTGAAGACGTTGGTGTACATATAGCGCTGCAGGCGCCGGCGCAGACTCGCGATTTCATCGATTTGAGCGAGGAGTTTCTGGCGCGCGGCCGATTCGGTCTCGTCTCCCGAGACATACTCGACCCTGAACTCGAGCGTATCAGCATCCGGGGCGCCTCGAGCCGGCCCAATTCGTACGGCGCGGGTGACTCCCCTTTCGGTCTCCTCTCGCGTATTGGCAAGCTCGGCTCCGAGGCGCCACATCACGTCCTGTTCGATCACTCGCTTTAGAGGCCGTGCGCCGTATTTGGCATCCCATCCGCGCGTGGCCAGCCACTCGATGAGTCCTTCGCCAAATTCGAGATCCACGTCCTGGGTCAGAAGACCTTCGCGTCGCGTCACTTTTTCGAGCTCGCGCTCCGCGATGCGCTCGACGACCTCCTGGGTCAGTGCGCGAAACGGGATGAACTGATCGATGCGTGCAAGAAACTCCGGGCGAAAGAAACGTTCGGCCTCGCGCCTGAAATGGGCTGCGTAAGCGTCATCCATATCTTCACCCTGGCTCTCGAAGCCGATCGAAGGACGCATCGTGTCGACGCCGAGGTTACTCGTCATCACGATGATCGAGTTCTGGAAGCGGGTCGTGCGTCCCTGGACATCGGTGAGTCGGGCCTCACCGAGAACCTGAAGAAGCAGATCGAAGACCGAAGGGTGGGCTTTCTCGAGTTCGTCCAGGAGCACCACGCTGAACGGCTGCCGACGTACTGGACCGGTCAGTTCACCATCTTCGCGTGCTGCGCCAATCAAACGATTGTACGCATTGCCATGGCTGTATTCGGACATGTCGAGTCGAATCAGTCGCTCTTCGTCGCCGAAGAGAAACGATGCGAGAGCGCGCGCAAGCTCGGTCTTTCCTACACCGGTGGGACCCACGAAAAGGAAGGAGCCAAGCGGGCGATCTTCGCTCGCCAGCCCGGCTTTGGTGATGCCGATCACGTCGACGACGCGCGAGACGGCTTCGTGCTGCCCCATCACTCGGCCCGAGAGCGTTTCGCGCACGCGCTCGATATCGAGCCGCATGTCGTCGAGGAGCATCACCGGCGGAAGCCCGGTGTCTTCGCAAAAGCTCATCACCAGGTCGCGGTCGCTGAGCGAGTCTCGATAATGATTGGCCGCCCGCCGCAGGCTGCGAGCGATGAAGTCGATGGTGCGGCCGACCGGCGAGCCTCGGGTCGAAAATCTCTTCTGCAGACTCCAGGCGCGACGGGAAGCCTCGGCATTCAGTTCGATCCCGAGGCGTTGGGCGTTCTGGCGGGTGGCCTCCTCGACGATCTTCACGGCGATTTCGTCACGCGGGTCTTCGACTCGGATCACCGTGAACGACCGCGAGAACCCCACATCGCGTCTTTCGACGTCGTTCCACTCTTCGATCGTTGCTTCGGCCACGACGCGGATACGACGGTCGGCCAGAGCGGGTTTGAGAAACTGAGCGAGATTGTAATCGCTACCGAAGTATTTGCCTGCGTCGAGTGCTTCCGCCAGCCGCCCCAGGTAGAGGATGTCATCGGTGTCCTCGAGCTCGGCGACGATATCCTGGCATTGCTTCTGCCATCCGACCATCGGGTCGGCGCTCGTCAGTCGCGGAGGGTTGGCGAACCAGATGCGGCGCAGGTCTGAGCTGCCGGTGATTGTTCGCCACGCCAGATCTTTGACCAGAGCGGTTTTGCCAACCCGAGAGGGGCCGACCAGGACCACGGCTGCGGGCTCCTCTCCATGGAGTAACCCTCGCAACTCTTCGAGTGTAGACTCGCGATAGAGCGCGTGTTGAAAACCTCTTTCAGATGCCTCCTCTTCGTCGAGTTCCGACCATTCGTGGGCAATTTCGTCGAGCGTCGGCGTAGACGGAGCGCCTTGCGAATCTTCGTCGTCGAGCATGTCGTCGTGAAACGACGGCGCCCAGAGCGAATCGACACTGACAATCTCGAGGTCGATGGGATCGAACTCGACCTCGAGGTCCAGGACCGAGAATTCGAGAGGGCGGGGTCGATGCACGACGATCGAGCGATCGTTCTTGCGTACCTCGCGCACGAGATCATCGATCGCGATATCGATGCGATCGTGCTCTTCCTCGTCGGACTCATCGAAAAGGGCACACGTGGATACGCCGAAGAGTGGAAAGGAGACCTCTTCGAGCCCACCCGCCAGCGTGCGAATGACGACCGAAACCTCAGCGTTGGCGTCCAGTCGTTCGATTCGAGGAGAGCCGGTCGCGCTCCAATCATGGGCAGCGGTGCGGAAAATGGGCAGGCTCTCATGACGAACCTCGAGCCGTTCAGAGGTCTCGATCTGCCAGAGCAAACGAGGGTGCGCGCGCCCGAGCTCGCGATTCAAAACCTTTCGCAACGCAGCGATTGCGTCAGGCGCACTTCGCCCGGCGGCCGAGGTTCGCGGCGACACGAGGGTCTCGGCGATGAAGAGTGCGGGCTCGTACTCTCGCAGTGCGACCGGCAAAACGATTTTCATGACTCACCGTGCCACATGATTCTTCGCATCGAAGCGCATACTCAGAGGTTGACCTTGTAGGGAAAGCGAAAATGGAATTGCATGAAGAGTTGACCCATGTGCCAGACCGAGTCGTCGGGCTCCCCCCACTCGAAAACTGGCCCTCCGAGCTCCTGCGGCGGATAAAAGGCCGAAGTCCAGCCAAAGCTCACGAGAAACGTCCTCGATAACGGAAGTTCGAGGTCGACCGTAATATCCAGGCCGGGCCGCAGGAAGTGGGTCGGCGATGCAAAGGCATCGGAGTCGATGTACGCATAGCTCAGGTCGAGACCCGCACTCACTCCGAGGCGCGGATTCTGAGAGAACGCGAAACCGATACCGATCGGTCTGAAGTTCACGCCAAAGATCCCGGTTTGATTGAGCTTTGGCGAGAGGATCAGCGAACGCGGTAGCCACCAGAAAGGGTAGATTCTCAGTGGCCCCTCCATCTTTGCGAGTTGTTTTCGAAATTTGCGGGGAATGCGATGCGCATTTTTCTTGATGGTCGCTTTGTCGATAATCGCGGCCACCGAGAGGCGCAAGCCGGGATGGAAGGTCTGGTCATCTGCGACGGGCCCGGTCAAAAGGAATCCTGCCGGTCCGACCCCGACGTCGACCATCACGGTCGAGCCTTTGGACTTACCACGTGCAGCGGCTGTCGATGACGCCAGCATCAACGAAGCCACGGTCGCAAGGACGAAGACAAATCTCATTCGAGTCCCACGGTCTCGAGTCCGTAATCCTTGATTTTGTAAAGAAGCGCCCGATGGCTGATTTCGAGCAATTTCGCCGCGTTGGTACGATTGCCACTCGTCTGCTCGAGGGCCCGACGGATCAGGA
>CAYFTY010000590.1:0-3639 GCA_964346045.1 uncultured Bradymonadales bacterium
AGTTCGAGGTGAAGTCCAGCCCTCCGAGTCCATGTCGCTGCAGCCGCAGGTGACTGGCAAAATCAGGTGGGTCAGCGACGAATTGGTGGCTGGCGGTGTCGTCAAAAAGGGCGACCCGCTCATACGGATCGATCGCGCCGACTACGAGATTCAACTCGCCCAGGCTCAGACCGCGGTCGATCAGGCCAGGGCGAATCTCGAGCTCGAGGCCGGTCAGCAAAGGATCGCCAGGCGGGAATGGGAACTCTTCAATGAAGAGATCTCGAAGAGCGCGAGCGACCCGTCTCTCGCGCTCCGAAAGCCTCAGCAACGTATCGCCGAGGTCAATCTTCAGGCGGCGCAGGCGCGGCTCGACAAAGCAAAGTTGGACCTTCGCCGTGCGACCATCAGCGCTCCGTTCAACGCCTATGTGCGAAGCGAGAATGTCGCGATTGGCCAGCAGGTTGGGCCGCAGACACAGATGGCGCAGCTCGTCGGAACAGATGCGTTTTGGATTCAGGCATCCATCCCCGTCGACCGGCTCTCGTTCATCGCCATTCCCGGCGTCAACACAACCGCCGAAGGTTCGAGGGTTCGGATCGTGCAACACGCTGGAGACCAGAAGATCGAGAGGGTGGGACACGTAAAGCGTATGCTCAGCGACCTAGATCCTGCGGGCCGCATGGCTCGAGTCATCATCGAGGTCGACGACCCATTTGAGCTCGAAACTGAGGGTCCCGGCGGGATCCCCATGCTCATCGGAGCCTTCGTCCAAGCGTTTGTGGACGGCTCACAAGAGCGCAACGTCGCAGTGCTTCCAAGAGAAACGGTGCATGAGGGTGACCAAGTCTGGATCTACCAAGACGGAAAGCTCGCCGTTCGTAAGGTCAGTGTGGTCTGGGGAAGCGATGAAGTCGTCTACGTGACCGGGTTGAACGAGGGCGAGACCTACGTGACCAGTCGCATCGCTACGCCGGTCGAGGGCATGAAGCTCAGGACCGAAGACAGTGAGAAGAAGGTCGCGGCGAACGCCGACGGGGGCGACGATGAGTGAGACGAACGCTCCAGAGCCGGGCGAGGGCTGGAACAAAGGGCCGCTGGCATGGTTCGCGCGAAATTCGGTCGCCGCCAACATCATCATGCTCGTTTTCATCCTCGGCGGCTTCGTCATGGCCTCGAATGTCAGGCAAGAGGTCTTTCCGGAGGTCTCCCTCGACGTCGTGCGCGTTCAGGTGCCGTATCCGGGCGCTGGGCCCGAAGAGGTCGAGCAGGGTGTGATCCTGGCGGTCGAAGAGGCGGTCCGTGGTGTCGACGGTATCAAGGAGATTCGGGGCACAGCTCAGGAAGGCACGGGGCTTGTCACGGCCGAATTGCTGACGACGACCGACCCGAACGAAGCGCTGAACGACATCAAGAGCGCTGTCGATCGTATCAC
Organism: uncultured Bradymonadales bacterium; assembly: GCA_964346045.1. Taxonomy (GTDB): domain Bacteria; phylum Myxococcota_A; class Bradymonadia; order Bradymonadales; family Bradymonadaceae; genus CAYFTY01. Next base: position 1,415 of record CAYFTY010000590.1, read on the forward strand.
CTCGCTGCCGCAAGACGCCGAACGGCCCGTCATCAGCCTCTTGTCCAACCGACGACAGGTGATCTCGCTCGTCATCTATGGCGAGCGCGACGAAAAGACTCTCAAGGGACTGGCGGAGGAAGTTCGAGATGAGCTTCTGCAGCTCGAAGAGGTCACTGTCGTCGAGCTCGGAGGAGTCCGTCCGCCCGAGATAAGTATCGAAGTTCCCCAGGACAATCTACGTAAGTACGGCCTGAGCCTTCCTGCCATCGCCGAACGGGTACGCCAGGCCAGCATCGAGCTTCCTGGAGGGGGATTGAAGACCGAGGGCGGGGAACTTCTCGTTCGAACGACCGAGCGTCGCGATCGAGGCGTCGAGTTTCGTAATGTTGCCGTTCTCGCCAGTCCCGATGGCACCCGTGTGACGCTCGAAGAGATCGCCGACATCCGGGACGGGTTCAAAGATATTGATCTTCAGGCCTATTTCGACGGCCGGCCGGCGGTTCGCGTCGACGTTTTTCGCGTCGGTGAGCAGACCCCGCTCGAGATCGCTGAGGCCGTCAACGAATACGCGGAACAAAAGCAAGCTTCATTGGCCGATGGCGTCTCGATGGCAACTTGGAACGATCGTTCTGAGATCTATCGAGATCGCATCGACCTCTTGCTCAAAAATGCCTACATCGGGGTCTTTCTGGTCCTGCTGGTGCTGGGGCTCTTCCTGGACCCAAAACTGGCGTTCTGGGTCACGGTCGGAATCACGATCTCGGTACTAGGGGCCTTCCTCTTCATGCCGGCGCTAGGTGTCAGCATCAACATGATCTCGCTCTTTGCATTCATCCTGACCCTCGGAATCGTCGTCGATGATGCCATCGTGGTTGGGGAGGCTGTCTATCATCAGCGAAGCGAAGGGCGGGGCATGCTCGAAGCGGCGATCTACGGGGTGCGTGAGGTGGCCGTCCCGGTGACCTTCTCGGTCTTGACCACCGTCGTCGCATTTACGCCCCTGCTCTTCGTGCCGGGAATCACGGGAAAGTTCTTCGTGAACATTCCGCTGATCGTCATTCCCATTCTTCTGATCTCGATTGTCGAGGGTTTAATCATACTGCCATCGCACCTCGCGCACGGAAAGAAACCACGAGAGAAAGGCTTTCTGGGCGCGGTGTCAAAAGCGCAGGGCAGATTCAGTGATGGGCTCGAGCGCTTTGTCGATGGCGTCTACCGCCCATTCGCTGAGTTCGTTTTCGCGCATCGTTACATCACGCTGGCCGCTTCATTGGCCCTCTTGATCATCTCGGTCGCTTTCGTCGCCGGAGGCCACATCAAATTCTCGTTCTTACCCAAAGTCGAGGGAGACCAGATAACCGGTGCGATCGAGATGCCCTTTGGGACCCCGGTGCAGGACACGGAACGCGTGAAGTCAACGCTCGTCGCTGCCGCGTACGACGTCATGGACGAGTCAGCCGGACGTGATGTCCTCAGCCGCGGGGTCTATGCAGCCGTGGGGCAGGGAGCGCCACAGGGTGGACCGGGTGGCGGGAGTCCTCCCACTGGAAGTCATATCGGCTTCGTACAGGTCTATCTGACAGGCGCCGAGGGAAGGGCGATCACGACCGCCGAGTTTTCGAGACGCTGGAGAGACCGCGTCGGCGAGATCGCTGGCGTCGAGAACCTCAGCTTCAATTTCAATATCGGACCTCAGGCGGGATCGCCCGTACAGATCGAACTCTCCCATCGTGACGACAAGATTCTCGAACGTGCTGCGAGCCGCCTCGCCGATCACATCGATACCTACACGGGCACCTTCGACGTCAACGATGGGTTCACGCTCGGCAAAGATCAGCTCGACCTCAAGCTGCGGCCCGAGGCTCGAGCGCTGGGCTTGACAGAATCCGATCTCGCGCGCCAGATCCGTGCTAATTTCTTTGGAGCTGAGGTCGCGCGACAGCAGCGCGGACGAGAGGAACTGCGCATCTACGTTCGTCGGCCCGAGCGCGAGCGAACCTCGGAAGAGGATATCGATAGCCTGCTGGTGATTACGCCGAATGGCGGCGAAATCCCCCTGCGAGAAGCCGCTTATATCGACCGCAAAAAGTCCTTCACGAAGATCGATCGCGTGGAAGGGCGTCGCGTTTTGTCCGTTACGGCGGACGTCGACGAGACCGTCGCGACCGGCGACGAGATTACCCGAAGCGTGGTCTCGGATTACATCCCCGAACTGCAGGCCGACATCCCCGGACTCACGTATA
>CAYFTY010000591.1:0-3638 GCA_964346045.1 uncultured Bradymonadales bacterium
TTTCGAGCCCGAGTTTGAGACCACGACCTCATGGGGCACATAGAGGCATCCGTCGCTGCCGGGCGAGTACCCTTCGATGCGGTTCATGATCTCGATGGCTTCGGCTCGCCTGCTGCCAGAAAAGTGCAGGAGTATGCCCGAGACCCGGCTGCTTCCCGCGATGATCGCTGGATAGCCCGCCTGCAGCGCATAGAGGTCGTAGCCATCGAGGAGAGCTGGCTCGTGGTCGACCACGTAATTCTCGATCTGCGGCCAGTAGCGGCCGCAGGGTTTCAGGGTTCCGTAGACGAAATAGGGTAGGGTCATGATTCAGTGCATCTGGGCGGGCTTCATACAGATATCCATCAAGAGCGACTCGAGCACGACACGGTCAGAAAGTCCGCTCGATTTGAGTGCCGAGTCGACCTCGAGGAGCCGGCTGCGAATTTCGTCGAGTTCGGTGATACCAAAGCGGCCCGCGTCACGCTGGTAGTCCTTCAAAAAATAGGGCACGACCCCGACCGCGCGGGCCACGTCGTTGCGTCGTGCCGACCGCAATGAGGGGTCTTTGAGTCGTGTCAAAATGCGAAAGTGCCGGGCGATCATGGCCAGAATACGCAGCGGCGGCTCGCCCGAAAGGAGCATGCCGTCGATGAGTTTGAGCGAACGCTCGAGGTCGCGCGAGCCCAGGGCGTCGGTGAGCGAAAAGATCGAGTGTACCCGCGTCTCGGCGATGATCTCCTGAACCAGGTCGTCGTCGACGGGGCGTTTTTCTTCGCTCTTGCCGAGATAGAGATCGATGCGATTGAGTGCGTCGATCAGAGGGTTCAATTCGGTACCGACGGCCTCGACGAGATAGGCTCTCGCCGCATTCGAAAGGTTGAGACTGCGGCGCGACGCCTCGCGATTCAGGAAGCCGTCGAGTTCATTCTCGTAAAAGGCTTTGAACTCGTATTCGGCGGCGACCTTGCGCATCTTTTTTACGGCCGAATTGCGCCCGTCGAGCTTCTTGTCGGCGGTCATTGCGTGCACGATCAAGACCGTGCTCTCGGACGGATTCTCGAAATACTCTGCGAGAACATCGAACTCACGCGTCGGCATCGCCTGCGCGTCTCGCAGAATGACGATGCGCCGCTTGGACATGAAGGGCAGCTGTTCGACGGCTGCGAGCACCCGGTCGCCTTCGGTATCTCGGCCTCGAAATTTATCGTGGTTGAATTCGTTGAGGCCCTCGGGTGCCGCTGCGTCCGAGATTGCGTCGACCGCCGCATCGAGCATGTAGGGATCGGGTCCATGCAGATAATACACGAGCTCGAGTTTTCCCGCTTTCAGCTCTTTGAAGAGTTCTCTGCGGTCGCTTGAACGGCTCATGAGCTTTCCGGGGTATTTTTCAATCGTTGCACGACACCGGGCACGGCTTTCTGCAGCGCCTGCGTGGCTGCATCGAGTCGCACCGTTTCTCGGGCCCGGGTCGAATCTCGGCCCGTGAGTGTAGCCCGAGACGTCGCCGAGTGCGAGAGGGTCGCCTCGCCGAGCAGACATTCGACGCTCGCTTTCGAGATGAACTCGGAAGAGCCAGCAAAGAAGTCATCGAAGCTCACCTGGCACTCGAGCACGTTGGATGCTTCTTTGCCCCATCGCGCATCGATTCCGCGCGTGCGTAAATCCTCGACCAACACCGCGGTCAATGCAGATTCGTCGACTCTCGATTCGGGAGGCACTCCTACTGTGTGCACGTTGCAGCTCGACTCGGCGACTCCGCGATCGGCCCAACCGTAGTGGGCACAACTCGTCATCAGGCACGCAAGCCCTATCCATGCGAAGCGATCCATGCCTCACCCCTATCATGTTCTGGCGGTTGCTTGCACGGCGTGACGAACGCGCGCTGCACGTCTATAGTTCGGCCGATGAATGACTCGTTCTCGAATCTATGGAGACTCATCGCCTTGTCGGTGGCGGTGGTTCTGCTCGGCGGCTGTCCGGTCACCTCGGAAGGATTCTTCGATGTGGCTGACGTGCGAGAGTACGAGAATTGCTTCGATGCGATGTTTCCCTTCGAGCCTCGATTCCTCACTTCGCGTGAGCGACAGGGCTCTGTAGGACTCTTCATGCAGTCTGATGGCGGGAATTTCCAGGATGCAGATGTCGTCTACATGGAGGTCTTTGACCGGGACGACGTAGAGACCGGGACGGCGATCGAGTTCTCGCGTCCAGGCGAACTCGATGCAGCGGTCATCGGAGAAGTCCAATTCGGCAACTCGTGCCCCGATCTGGTCGAGAGCCTTTACCTTCAGGGCAACGTCGTTTTCGACCAATTCGACTCAGCGCAAGACGGATTTGTAGAGGGTCGACTCGAGGGAGCCTCGATCTGGAGTGCCCGCTCAGAGCAGGTCGTCGCGGGCACGTTCGAAGGCGATTTTCTAATCGAGGTCAGGGTCGGCCAGCCGTACGAAGAGTTCTTCGTCACGCAATGACCGCGTGCTGATTCAATCGGTGATTTTTTCGAGTCGCAGCGCGAGGCGCGACTTCTTTCGCGAGGCACGCGAGTTCGGGATGATGCCCTTGGAAGCCGCTCGATCGAGGGCTGAAACCGCTCGTGAGTATTCTTCCTGTGCTTGTTCGACATTGCCGGCTTCGACGGCCTCTTCGAACGCCTTGGTTACGGTTCGGACTCGGCTTCGAATCGAGCGATTGCGCTCGCGCCGTCGTGCGTTTTGTCGAATGCGCTTTTCTGCGGACTTGGAATTCGCCACGTCTTCTCCTCAGTCAATTCTCATCTATATTCGGCTCGGCCACACCGGACATCTACCCATTTCAAGGGCCGGCCGAACAGGCGCGGAGATTTATCACCGGGTCGAAGGGGTGTCAAGCGATGCCGGCTCGAACCTCATGGAGTACGCGTTGCATCTCATACGCGGAAAGGCGCAGGCCAAGAAAACATCTTGAATTTGGCCAGAAATGCACCAAGTTTGTGGGGCTGCCCGACATGGGCGGCTTCTAGTCTGGAGTAAAGCATGAGTGACGCACAAAGACCGCCCACGCCCGAAGACCAAGACAAGTCTTTCTTCAGCCGTCGGCGCGGACTGATCATCATCCTGCTCATCGGCGGGGCACTGGTACTTGCCAATCTGCTAAGTTCGCCGATGGTCACTGGCGAAAAGCCGATTTCGTATAGCGAGCTCAAAGAACGAGTCGCCGAAAATGAGGTCGAAAAGGTGGTTCTCTTCGACACCTACGCGCTCGCGCAGCCGACCGAGGAGGCGCTCGAAGAGGCTCGTGCCGAACGCAAAGAGGGCGAGAGAGATTTTCAATCGTGGCGCGCAAATATCGTCAAGCAGGACGAGTCGCTCGTTCCGCTTCTCGAGAAGAATGAGGTGAAATACGAAGCGCAGCCTGCTTCTGGATGCGACGGGGAGTTCCTGTTGCTCTGGATCGTGCCGCTGCTGCTGATCTTCGTTTTTTGGTCCTTCATCCTGCGGCGCATGCAGGGCGGTGGAGGGCCGAACGCAGCGATGAGTTTTGGAAAGAGCAACGCCAAACTCAATCTCGAGAAAAATACCGGCGTAACGTTTGAAGACGTTGCCGGATGCGAAGAAGCCAAGGCGGAGCTTGAAGAGATCGTCTACTTCCTCAAAGAACCCGAGCGATTCACACGTCTC
>CAYFTY010000592.1:0-3636 GCA_964346045.1 uncultured Bradymonadales bacterium
TTCTGGTGTCAGAGAGGTTTTCGGCCGAACGCCAAAAACGTTGCGTGTTTTTTTCAAAGAGGGTGCCAGGTCAGCCATCTTCGGCAACCGATCGAAGGTCCTCAGAATGGCGCTTCACCGCAGATCGCCTAGGGACAAAGGTCTCCCGGTACGGGTTCCGCTAGCGATTAGAGCGTGTCGAGGAGCCACTCGCCGGTCGTCCGAACGTGCCAGCCTCGAGGGGCGAAAGGGCCGACCGGAGTGGGTGATACGTCGACGGTCTGAAATTCAACGGGGACACTGCAGGAGTGCTCGGCGTCGACGTCGTACCAGGGCAACGTTAAGTTGTCGGTGCGTCTTGTGTTTTCGCTCAAAGAAGTGAATGATGCCGGCTCAAACACATGGCAAGGAGAAGAAGATGGGAGAACGTGACGAGTCGCTACTCAAAGAGACCCGCGAACAGGACCGCAGTGAACTCGCTGCGTGGCTGGAAGATCTCGCGGGACAGATCCGCGAAGGGCAGGTTCGGGTCGAAGGGCAGCAGGAATCGGTCGAACTCGCTCTTCCCGAGCGGTTGCATCTCAACCTCGAGTGCAAGAACAGCCCGAAATCCGATGGCCTCAAGCATGAACTCGAGCTCGAGATTTGGTGGCTCGACTCCGAATGAAATACCGGAGTGGTCGGGTCACGAACGGTTGACGCAAGTTGCTGGCGTTCTTGAACGCATGCCCGACAATATTCGCGGGCGTGCTCCCGATCGAGATCTCCCGTTACTCTGCGTCCGTTCGAGAGCCTCGCTCCGCATTTTCACATGAATATCGAAAGCCGAATCTTGCACGAAGACGACGGCCTGATCGTCGTCAGCGACTGAAGCGTCGGTCTCGGCCGCTTCCTGAACGCCATTTCCCTCAGAAGTCTCGGGATTGGTGTTCGACTTTTCGCAGCCTGTCGACACGACCAGCAAAACCAGAAGCAGAACTCTCATGGGCGAGTTCTCCATGTTTTCGTTCTCCACCTTCGCCAGGTGCAATCGCGGCTCATCGAAGTCATCGCGTCGAGTCGATGGCATTTTTCTCTATCCTGGCGTCTCGTAGCTCTGAAGTGCCAGCTCTCTTTCGCAAACGCTCGATCACAGCCTCTTGCTGGACGACACCCAGCCCGTCGAAGCTCACCTGCCAGTAGTCGCCACACTCGGTGTCGCCTAACGTGACCAGCGTTTCCACCATTTTCTGGCGCTCATGCGCTTCGGTGAGGAGCGCACGAAGAATGGGTTGCCCGCGTTTCTCGACGATGGAATCAGCGGCTTCGTGCAGCGGAACGAAGACTCCCGGCTCGCCGAGCACACCCTGCATACGACCCAGACGATAGAGCGGCCGAACCTCGTCGTTGCATCGTATCCGCACCGGATCCGTCGAGGCATCGAACGAGAGTTGTTCGTTGCAGACATCCGCGTTTGGAATCAAGTAGCTGCCTGAAGGAGACCGAAATTCAAGGCGTACCGTTGGATGGGTTCCGCCCACGCCCTTTTCGCCCCAACAACCGATCGTCTCGATATTGGTCTGACGAAGCGTAATTCCCCTCTCGGTATCTTCCTGTAAAATGCGGTCCTGCCCTGTACATGCGACGAAGCAGGTGCAGAAAACAATAAATCGCGGCCATTTCATGAAAAGTACCCACCTGTGGAACTCCATGCGAATCATCGTGCCAGACTATCTGGCTGTCGCACTACTGCTGATCATTGTTGCCGGTTGCGACGGTGGCGACGAGGAAAAAATAGTCTCTGCATACCTCGCAGAACATTATTCAGGGGACTTCCAGGTTATCGACAAGACACAACGTGGCGCCCGGAACTGGTTTCTCATCGAAAATGATGAGCGAATTTTCAAGGTCGCTGCATCGACGGTCCCCCCGCATCACGTGGTCGAGGATCACTTTCCTGATTTGATGCTGAGCCGAGAGCTCGAAAATAAGATCGCGGGCAGCCTACACCCGATTGTCGACCTCCGGCTCGATAAGGCCGCGCGTGAGAAGATCCGCGAAGGAGCCGGTATCCTTGGCCAGAAGCCCGATAAGGTCAGGCTCTATCTTTCGATAATCGGCGAGCCAACGGACGACTCTGAGAGCCGTATCAAGACCGAGGTCGCGAAGGTCTCGAGTGCGGTCCCCGCCGAGATACGCTGGGAAGCGAATTTCTATGACCCGAGCGCAGACGCCAGGGCAGTGAAGTACCGGCCAGTGATGCCGCTGGGATGGATGCAGCAATCGGCCGAAAACTACCCTCAATCGTCCAAAATCAATGTTCGATACAGCGGCACGGCCGACGGAAAACGCGTGGTCGTGGACGGTCGATTTTCTTTCGTCGAGGCTCGGCGCGCGAACGAAGAGTCACAACGAGAGATCGAAGAAATTATGAAGGAACTCAAATCAGCTCAGGAGTGAGCCCCCAGGACACTCGCGGGCATCTTTACGACGAATTGTGGATAGTCAGTAGCGAAAAGCATGGATAATAAGTAGTCTATGAAGTGGATAATTGGTAGTGTGGGGCATGCGCATCCTGGAGGCTTGGCGTGGCGGACGAATATATTCCGAGGGTGGTGGATTCGGAGCTTGACGAACTGATCGACGCGCTGCCGGCCATCTCCATCGAGGGGCCGCGTGCGGTCGGAAAGACCGAGACGGCACGTCGGCGGGCTCAGACCACGCATCGACTCGATGATCCGGCGCAGCGGCAACTCGTCGAAGCTGCGCCGCAGAGGTTGTCGTCCGGTGAGCCGCCCATTCTGATCGACGAGTGGCAACGTGTCCCGGAATCATGGGACATCGTGCGGCGCGCGGTCGACGAGGACACTTCGGCCGGCCGGTTTCTGTTGACCGGCTCACAGAGCCCGACACGCAGACCAACACACTCCGGTGCCGGCCGCATCGTGACGCTCCGGATGCGTCCTCTCGGTTTGAGCGAGCGAGTACCAGGAACGACGACCGTGAGTCTTCGAGAGCTGCTCACCGGGCGTCGGTCGGACATCGACGGTGAGACTGACTTTCAACTCGAAGATTACGTACGTGAGATCGTTCGCTCCGGTTTTCCCGGAATACGCCACCTCTCGGGGCGTGCCCTACGCGCCCAACTCGACGCCTACCTGTCACGGATCGTCGACGTAGACTTCGTCGAGCTCGACCATGCCGTTCGCAAGCCCGCAGCCTTGCGCCGATGGATGGCTGCCTACGCTGCCGCGACGGCGACCACGAGTACATACGAGACGATCAGAGATGCTGCGACGAGCGGACAGGGCAACAAGCCGGCCAAGACTACGACTATGCCCTACCGTGAAATCTTGGAACGCCTCTGGATCCTCGACCCCGTCCCCGCATGGTTGCCCACTCGCAATCAACTTTCGCGGCTTTCCAGGCCACCCAAACATCACCTGGCGGACCCTGCGCTGGCCGCGCGCCTCCTGGGCGCCGACGAGAATGCGCTGCTTTCCGGCAAAGATCTGGGACCCGTCGTTCCTCGTGATGGTCTCCTTCTCGGGCACCTCTTCGAATCACTCGTGACCCTCTCGGTGCGAGCATGCGCTCAGGCATGCGAGGCTCGCGTCTTTCATCTGAGAACACAGGGCGGCCGTCACGAAATCGATCTTCTTGTCGAGCGGGCCGATC
>CAYFTY010000593.1:0-3636 GCA_964346045.1 uncultured Bradymonadales bacterium
ACGCTCGACGGTTCGAAACTCCTGCAGTATGCAGCAGACGCGAAGGAGGAATCGACGAACGAAGAGCGTCGCCGGATCGCAAGGGAACTACACGATGTGATGGGCCATACGCTAACAGACGTTATTGTCATGATGGATGCACAGGTTCGAACCACACCAACCAAGGTCAATGAGGTTCGTGACGCCTTCGCCTGGGTGCGCGACCACAACAAAAAGGCTCTCGCTGAGGTGAGACGGATTCTCTACGACCTTCGCGAGTCAAACAAGGCGAGCCATGTATCGATGCGATCGCTCATCCAACTCGCACGGTCGTTCGAGTTCGCCACCGGCACGTCGGTCCAGATCGAGTTCGGCAACGCCAGGCCCTGCTACGGCCTTGCGCTCGATGGCACCGTCTACCGGATTGTCCAGGAGGCATTGGTGAACTCGCTTCGCCATGGCAAAGCCAGCGAGGTAACAGTGTTCCTCTGGGACTTCGGCGATCGAATCGAGTTGGCCGTGCGAGATAACGGCACCGGCACCACCGGACCGACGCGTAAGGGGCTCGGACAATCGGGCATGGAAGAGCGCGTTCACGCACTCGGTGGGCGTGTGTCCTTTGAAAGCCTGGGTTTCGGCTACGAGGTGCGAGCGAGTATGCCGCTCTCGTCACGCCTCGACGGCGGATGACCATGGCGCACAAGAGGCTGCTTATCGTGGATGACCAGACACTCTTCGCTCAGACACTCAAGCAGACCCTCGAGATCGACGGGCAGTATGCGGTTGAGGTTTCGACGTCCACGGACCGGCGTGACATCATGGAATCGATTCGTCGGTTCGCGCCCACGACGATTCTGCTCGACGTACACCTGGGGCAGCTGAGCGGTCTCGATCTCGCCGAGGAAATTCTGGTCGGGCATCCGACGGTATTTGTGTTGATGCTCACCGCGTTCGGGTATGACGAGTACGTGAAGCGGGCCCAAGCGATCGGAACATCTGGAATTCTGCTCAAGGACATTTCGGTCGACGATCTGGTTGACGCAATCAATGGGGCGTCGAAAAACACGTTCATCGTGACGCAGCGCCGACCGATCGTGTCGACTTGGTCGCGGAGCGGCGACGAGCCCGGGTGGATTGGCTACCTCACCGAAAACGAACAGCGGCTTCTTCGTCTCGTCGTTCAGGGCTACTCGAACGATGAGATTTCAGGCGTCCTCAATCTTGGGCGTCAGACGGTGAAGAACTATGTCAGCGGCTTGTACAAGAAGATGGACGTGGAGAATCGGTTTCACGCTATCCGCACGGCAATCGAGGACTACCCCGAGCTCTTCTCGCGAAAGTACTAAAGTACTTGTAGAGAGTACGTTGGTAACTATCGAATCGGAGAGACTGCTTATAGACTGCAATCATTCCCTTGGGTCAATCAATCATTATTAAGGAGTAACCTGTCATGAAAAACAGAATTCTTTCTGTCCTTCTGATGGTGGTCGTCGCAACCTTCGCGTTCGCGTCTGGTGAGGGTGAGGCATCCGCACTCGACGGACCGGTCGAGCTGACTTACATGCACTTCAAGACCGGAAATGAAGCCGGCGCATTGCCGGACATCTTGGAGCGCTTCGAGGAGGAGTATCCGGATATCGACCTGACGGTTGAAGCAATATCCACCTCCGGGGGCTACCAGGATGCGCTGAAGACGCGCCTGACGGCGGGTCTGGGAGTCGACGTCTTCATGGTGCCGGGTCCGGATTTCGACAACTTCGTCGAATCGGGCCACCTGATGGACCTCACCGATACCGCCGCGGCGGACAGGATGCTCGACGCGCTTCGTCCGATGTACTCGCGCGAGGGAGTAGTCTACGCGACTCCGATGTCGACCGCGGCGCTCGGAATGTACGCCAATATGGACCTTCTCGAGGAAGCGGGTGTGGAGTCACTGCCGCAGAATTGGAACGAGTTCCTCGATGCCAGCGAGAAGGTAAAGGCCGCTGGCTATACACCATGGATCATGGGTAACAAGGGCAACACGTGGTCGGCATTCCACTCTTTCGAGAACGCAATGTACGCCGAGAACACGCCGACCGACGAGTTGGACGAGGCTATCGTGAATGACGAGATTTCGCTTGCCGAGCTGTGGGAACCACAGCTGGAGAAGCTTCAGATGCTCATCGATCGCGACTATGTCAATACCGAAGACTCGATGGGCATGGTTTGGAACCAGGAGGCGTTCACCGGATTCGTCAACGGTGAGGCGGCGTTTATGTACGGTGGGTCGTGGCAGATCAGTCTCATCAATCAGGCTGAGATTGATATCACCGTGAAGTTCTTTCCATCACCACTCGTGCGTGGAGTCGAGGCCAAGGCTCACCTTCTACCGTCAATCCCAACCGGTGTGAACGCCAACACGGACTATCCCGAAGAAGCGCTCACCTTCTTCGAGTTCCTGTTCAAACCCGAGAACGTGAACGCATTCGTGATCTCTCAGTCAGGCCTTACCCCGATCAAGGGCGGCGAAAGCGCAGACGATCCGATTGCCGACCCAATGGCGGAAGCGGTTGCCGATGGTCGCGCCTTTCTGTGGCCGACTATGTTTCGCAACGCCGGCCACCTCGAGGACTGGCGCACCAGTCTGTCAGAACTGGTGCTCGGGCTGAAGACGCCCGAGGAAATGGCCCAACTGTTCGAGGAACAGTACGAGCGGAAGCTTCTGCTCTCGCAGTAATCTCCCACCGACCGGTGCGGCTCGAGCCGCACCGGTCTCTCGTTAGGATGGTACATGAACCAAATGCGGAAGACCTTTCAGGGTAGCTACGTCTACCTGTTGATGTTGCTGCCGACGCTCTTCTTTTACGTCTTCTTCTTTGTGATTCCGATCGTTGCCAGTTTTGCTTATTCGTTCACGAACTTCGACGGGCTGAACCTCGATTTCGACTTCGTAGGTCTTCGCAACTACCGGATCATGGTGGCAGACGAGGCGATGTACACGGCCGTACGGAACACGCTCGTCTTCGCCGTTGCCGTGATCATTTTGCAGAACACCCTTGGGTTTGTCTTCGCCGTAGCGATGTACGAGAAACTCCGATTCGGCAAAGTGTACCAGGCGCTGCTGTTCTTGCCATCGCTCATTACGAGTGTGATTGTCGCATATCTATGGACGTACATGTACTCCACCAACGGCGTGTTCAACACCATCTTCACCGCAATCGGTCTCGACGAGTTGACCCGGCCATGGCTGGGAACCGTAGATACGGCGATGGGGGCGGTAATCATCGCTCACGTCTGGCGATTCATCGGCCGCAGCAGCCTCATTTTCACCGCGAACCTGGTCGCGTTGCCGGAGAGTCTCATTGAAAACGCGCTACTCGATGGAGCGGGCTGGTGGACGCGCATGATGCGAATAATCCTGCCGAACATGGCTCCGGCATTCACCGTAAATGTCATTACATCGTTTATGGGCTCCTTGAAAGTCTTCGACATCATCTACGCGATGACCGACGGCGGTCCGGCTAACGCGACCGAGACGCTCGGCACGTATGTAATCAAGCTGGTACGCCAGAACTTCAACGGGTATGCAGCTGCCGGCTCCGTCTTGCTGGTTGTGATGATTCTCATCTTGAATCGGGCGCTCGTCCGTGGATTCAACCGATGGCAAAGGAGCGT
>CAYFTY010000594.1:0-3635 GCA_964346045.1 uncultured Bradymonadales bacterium
GCCATATCGTGCCGTCGAATTTCGAGACCTCCAGGACGCCTCCAACTTCGTAGGACAGATACGGGGTCCCGCTTGCATCGAGCATCATGCCGAATTGCCCGTCTGACACAGACGAATGGACGCTACTGGACTGGAAGCTGGTGCCGTCATGCCAGGTGTAGTGGAGGTCATCAACCAGCGAGTTATAAGTCCCGATATGCAGGGAGTTTGCGCCGTCGATGAGTACTCGCACATAACTCACGGAGGTGGAGGGAAGCGAGTCGACGTGTTCTTGATTCCACTGGGACCCGTCGTGCCATGAGTGACGAACCTGGCTTCCTACGCACTGCGAGGAGAAGCAGTCTCGCCAGGTATAGACGACGTGTGGTTGATCGTTACCATCGAGCGCGAAAGCATCATGTGAAATTCCCCGGACATCAGAAGAAATGAGCTCCTCGGTCCAGTTTCCGGAGTTCTCGACGACGTGGTAGAGATTCCGTCCAGATTCGTAGACGAAATGCAGCCGATCCAGGGAATCGAACGCGGGGGCCGAGACCATCGAGGGTTCATGGTCGGTAGGCACCGGCGAAACGGTCCAATTCGTACCCATGCGCACGGCACGCCGTATCTGCCCGTTGCTCTGATCGAAGTAAAGTGCTTCGAGGGTTCCCGTCGAGTCGCGTGCAAGCCCGTTCTGAAAGCCCACGATGGGTTCGACAGCATCGATGCGGTCGACTGTCCAGCCCGTCGCTCCGCGATTCGCGACACTCATGCTGTCAAACGACTGATCGACCAATGCAATTGTGAGATTTCCCGCTGAATCTATAGCAAGATTGTTTCCGCGGTGGTTTCCTGCAAGCACCTCTTCGAGTGTCCAGCCGGAACCCGAGCGCACAGCATATCCGATGGCCCTCGAAAAGCCGTCTCGAACGTACGAGACGTGTACATCGCCGTTGCCACCAATCTCAATGTCGACCTCACGACCAAATCCCGTGCCAGTTACATCGGTGTCAACGTTCTGCGTCGTCCATGTGCCGGCGGTACGACTCGCGTAAACAAGTGCGCTTCCTGAATGATAGACCACATGAGGATCACTCGATGAATCGATCGTCATCTTGTAGGGGCCGAAGATAAAACCAGGGTTTGAGACCACGGTCTCGAGGCTCCATGCAGTGCCGTCGTACGTCCCGTACCTCAAACCCTCGGTGGAGCTGTTTTGCTTGAAGAGGACATGAAACGTCCCCTGCGGGTCTAACTCGAACCCGCTGGGATGCCCTCCGTCCGATATGCCCGATATCACCCATTGCGTGCCATCATCGTACGCGTATTGCACGTCCAGGGCCGCCGCTTCGTTCAAATAGACGATGTGCGCCGCATCATTTGTATCGAGGACGAGAGCCGGGCTTTCTCCGGCATAGCCCGAGAAAAATCCGCCGCTGTTGTCGACGATCTCCAACGACCATCCAGCCGCGCTCTTCGTCGCATATGTCAGGCCCGCGGCATCGTCACGGTATGCGATATGCGGATTGTCGGACGAGTCGAGATCGAGAGATGGGCGCATCTCACGACCATTGGTCTGGGGGATGCTCGTGAAAGGCTCGTAGGTCTGACCGACCGTTTCGATACTCCAGGAAATCCCATCAAAAAAGGCGTATCGAATCGTTCCGTTCGTCCAGTCGAAATAAGCGACGTGAAGGTTGTCCTGGCTGTCGTATTTTGCCGAAAGATTGCGTTCGATTCTGCGCTCACCTCCGTCTACCGTCTCGAACGTGGAGTTGATAGCGCAACAACCGCTCGTACATAGCCGGTAACCCATTGCGCACTGCGTTGCCACGCACGTGTCGGCCTGACATCCGGTGGCGACTATCTCCGGGGCTGAAGGACATTGAACACAGGCACTCCCGCACTCTACGTTGGGGGTGGGGCACTCAACCCCACAAGATGCACCGTCGCACGTGGCCGTGTAACCGTTGTCTGCGAGGCAGGGCGTACACGAATTGCCACATGTATTCACCGAGGTATTCGGAACGCATGTCCCTTCGCAGTCGTGAGTTCCCGCGTCACATACACAGGCATGCGTACCGGCGTCGCAAATCTCGCCTTCTTCGCATTGTTCGTCTCGGTCGCAGCCTTCGACGCATTCACCACTTCCGGGGTCGCAATATTCAAACCCTTCACAAATCACCCCATCGCACGTCGGGGCGGGTTCCCTGCAAATACCGAGTTCACAGGTTTCGTCAGCATCGCACGGGGAATCGCAATCGCCGCAGTGGTCTTCCGAGTTTTGCACATCGACACAACTCCCCTCGCACAACATCTCGTCTGAGACACACATCACCTCCTGGCCCTGATCTGGGGTGCCAGTGTCCTCTGCTGGTGTGACTGCGTCGGTCGGAACGTCGCCCGTCATGACATCGACCCCGGCATCTGGTGCGCCAGAAAAGTCCACCATCATGTCGAGGGAGGAAGGTTCAGCCTCGGTTGAGTCGTCACCGCACGCGGCTAGAACCAACAAGAACGTCACGGCGAGAATCAAACGAAGGTTTCGGGCAATTGCATTCAAGAAACGGCTCCATTGCGAGGAGTAAAAGATCCCGACGTGGTCAGTTCAGATTTCTTATGTCTGGCTTACGTTCTCGAAAGAATAATTCAAGGGTTAGAGACGCGCAAGAACACTCATTTCTCGTCTCTTTGCGTGGATATATCATTCAGGCCGCCCTCGATGCCGCTCGTCGGCCGGCCCGCGGGCTCGAGCAGGCAGAGTACATCTTTGAAGAGATCCTTCGATGGATGCAGGATTGACCCGAGATGACATGCTCGCCGCGTTGAAGAGAACCCAGCACCACTCAGAACATCACGCCCACCTGCAAGACCGACGAGTTGACGTCGTTCTTCACAGTAACATCCGGGCCTGTCGGTTGGTCGTACTTCACCCACCACGACCCGCGAGAATGCCGCAAGGTGATCTCGAGCGACTCGAAAAGTCGCACCCCCACCTCGGCAACGACTTCGTAGGCGAGGCCGCGCTCGATAATCGACCAGTCCAGGTCCGATTCGCCGGGTGACAGGGCTGCTCCGGTTAGGGGCACGGGCGAGGCCATCTCGACTCGCAGCAGGAAGTATTCGGGCTGGAGGCTGGCAGCGACCGCGGGGCGAAGGCGCAGATAGTCTGAACCCCCGTACCATTCTCCGTCGCCATCTCTGGGAGAGGCCTCGAGGCGAACCCGGTTGTACTCGAGACCCAGGCCAGCCTCGAGGGTCACCGGCGAGACAACCTTCCAGATCCAGGTGCCATCGAGATTGTATCGAGACTGCTCTCGAAAATCGCGGTCGTAGGAAAGGAACCATTGATCCATGCCTGCAGCGCGCCCAGAAATTCGCAGGCTGCCAGCGTCGGTGAGGTCCAGCCTATGGGAGCCCGCCATGGAATACGCCACCAGCGAGACGACATCCTGGTAGCTGCTGTAGAGAACGTAGCCGCCGCCAAACGAGAAGCTCGGCCCGCCACTACCTATACCGGCGGCGATCGACGTCCTCGGCACCCGGTCCAGCGAATGTGATTTGCTCACGGGCGGGTAGGTCGCGAACCTCGTCGGCACCGGCGAACCGGAGCGGTATCGCGGGGCCGAGGCGGGCCATCCAGTCTTCGTGCCCCT
>CAYFTY010000595.1:0-3633 GCA_964346045.1 uncultured Bradymonadales bacterium
GCAGCGCTCCCCGCCAGCCGACCTTCGTGCAGGACCTGCGGGGGGCATCGGGCGAAGTACCGCCGGTCGGCGGGCTCATCGATCCCGGAGTGCTCGGGGCCGCGCGCATTTCAGTCGAGCCCCGCAAATTTTACACTCTGATGCGCAGCTTGCTGCCCGCGCAACTGCGCTCGGAACTCGACGAGGTCATCGCCGAATTCGACAGCGAGCTTGCCATCGACGTCGTCGAAGACGTTTTGACCAATCTCAACGGGCACGTGATTGCCGTCTTCTACGGCTTCGAGCCTGATATTCTCACGGGCGAAAACCCCACCCTTCTCGCCGATATCTTTCGCCTGCGGGCCACGCGTGAGGCGTTGCTGGTACCCATCAAGAGCCGCGAGCGCATGGAAGATGTCCTCAACGCAGCGACCCAGCTCTCAAAAGGTAAACTCAACCGCCAGGATACCGGCAGCTCGATTCAATACGTATGGGTCGACGAAGGTCTGCAATGGGCCATCATCCTCGCAAAGGACCACATCATACTGGTCGATTCGACGGCCGCTTTTGACCATGCCGTCGCCTATGAGCGAAACGCCCGCCCACTCGGCGAAGTCATGCGAAAAAAAGGGCTCGACACGCTCTTTTCGGGCCGTGATAAGAGCGGTCTCTACCTCGATGCGCAGTCGCTTTCGAACCTGATGTTCGAGTCTAAAAACAACGACCTCGCCGCATGGCTTCGACCCTTCTCGACGATCCTGCTCACCGCCGAAGGGTCCGATGCCGACATCGAACTCGTGCTCGACGAATAAGCTTTGTGATTGGCGATCCGGCCCGCGTCTGAGGTCACTTTTTGGGAGGCTTCCAGTCGATCCTGGTGGTTGCCAGTTTTTCGGGCTTGATCGCACCTGGTGTCTTGCCACCAAATGCAGGTCCACCCGCGGCTTTCGCCTGCGGTCGACGACCGTTCGGAGGCGCACCCCAGAGGCCTCGCTGGGGATTCTTGCAGGCCACTTTGCCCTTCCATTTGTGCAGAATCACGTAGCGTCCCTGAAACCGGTTCGCCCCGGCCTGGTGGATTTTCGTCGGCTCTAGCTTTCCATCGCGGTCGGGCGTCCCCATACCGCCGACCATCGGCGGAGCCTTCATGAAGACGATGTCGGGATTCGAGAGCGTCGGCTCGAAACGGCCGTGCAGTCGTGTGAGTACGATCTTACGTGGCGGTTGCGCCTGGACCGGAGGCGCGAAATTCGACTGCATTCCTTCGAGCTGCGGCTGTTGCGGCTGTTGCGTTCCATCGGCTCCAAGCCCAAAGACATCGAGCCCCAGCGAGAGTAGCCAGGCCGGTGTGAAAAATTGCACCGGACTCGTACACGGGTCGCATTTGGGTCCATTCCGTATCCCGCCGCGTTGCTGCACGGTCGCGAGTTCCCATACGTATTCGGTGATGATCGCATCCTCGTTTTTCTCTCTCGCTCTGGCGAAGAGCCCTTCGTAAAAGCCCGCGAAATTTTCGCGAGTCTTGTCTTTCACGACGATATTGGTGGGGATCGGCGCATGCGGATAATTCGCCGGTTTGTAGCGTTGGTCCGCGAGGATGAAGACCACGATATCCTGCGCCTTGCCTGCGTTGATCATCCCGAGCCGAATCGGAAGCCGCAATCCACTGCTCTCGTAGTGGAATCTCAGCGGAGAGAGGATGGCGTTATTGCCGTCGAATTTCGCACGCTTCGGGTTGACCTTGGCGACGAAGAAATACATGCCCGACTGGATATAGGGTGCGAGGTAGGGGCTTGCTCCGTCGGGAATGTTGTATTTGCGCTCGACGAGCCACTCCTCGAGGGCCGTCGCATCGTTGGAGTCGAGGATGACGATGTCGTATTCGCCGACCGCAAATTTGGCCTTCACCTTTACGTAGGTCTCATTTTTCTGAAGTTCTCCCGAGAGCAGCTTGTCTTCCATGGGGACAGTGCTGCGACTTCGACTCGATTGCATCGGCCTTTTCACCGGTTTCGGGCAGGGATCCTGCTCCCAGTACTCCGACATCCTCGGGCTCGAAAATTGGTCGAGGGTATCGAAGAGGCTTCGCTCGAGCGTCTTTACCTTCTCTTTCTGCAAAACCTCGGGTACCGGCAAGACCATCGCGAATTCTTCGGCCGGGCCTTCGTAGTCGGGCTGCAGCGACATCACGGTCGTCTTGCCGTGTCGCATCAGCGCCACGCGCGTTGCATTGTTGACGAGTTTCTCGTCGCCGGGAGCGACATAGAAACCGCAGAACGCCGAGGCCGTGGCCGGCATCGACAGAAGTGCAAATAAAACGAATAGTAGGAACTTTCGCATGGATATCCTCGGAGTTATACGCCCAAGACGTCAAACGGTGTCGTGCTCGAATCGATCTAAATTTTTGGAATCGCCTCGATTGTACGAGGCCGCGGGTGCGAGCGCCAGACGAGCGTGGGAGCGCAACCTTCCTCGTCGGCCTGGGAGCGCCGCCGTCCCGAGGCCGCCGACTCAACGCGTCGTCAACAAGCTGATGATGCCGCCGATCACCGCCATCGCGGCCAAACCCGCGGAAACATAACCAACGAAGGTCCCGAGAACGTAGGCGGTGGCTCCGGCGACGGCGCAGATCGCGACGGGCACGATCATCAGCGGCCATGCGGGGCGAGCGGTGAAGAAGATCAATCCGATCGTCGTAACCGCAGTCGCCTGCGGGTCGTGTCCGAAGACCAGTGAGTCGGCCCACGGCTTCGAAGATAGAAATGCAAACAACCCGTAGGCGATGATGCCAAAGAGCGCGACTTCGCGACCAAACTCCTTACGTTTGGACCCGTGGTCGGCATCAAATCGTCCGGCCAGGCCCATCGCCGCGAGGAGCCCTGCTTGAACAAAGCACGCAGCTGCAAAATAGCGCCCCGCCCAGTTCAGGTCTGAGTAGACTTCAAAGTACCAGGCCCACCCCACCCAGGCCCAGCAGGCCGCGAGCCCAAGACCGATGATCTTACTCTTCTCTTCTCGCGGAAATGTCGATGCGACCCAGATCAGGAAAAGGCCCAGCGCCCCCGTAAAGAGCTGAACCGGCCACCACTCTTCGTTGTAATTTCGAAAAAGCTCCTGATAGACCTCCGCCGTGAACGGCACGAAATCTGCCAGCGAATAGGTCGAGAGCTCCGGGTCCAAGTCGACTCCAGTTCAGAGTGATTCGAGATATGATCGCATGCGTTTTCGCATCTTTGCGTCAGGCAGTTTACCATACGCTGCGCTCATATTTTCGCGCATATGCTCGACCCGGGTCGTCGCCGGAATCGCAACCGTCATCGCCGGGTGCGAAACGATCCACTTCAAGAGAAATTGTGCCCAGTTCGTGGCGTCGAACTCGCGCGCCCACTCGGGCACTTTCGCACCTTTTCGCTGCAGGCTCTTGATCAGGTGTCCGCCATCGTAAGGTCGATTTGCGATCACGGCGATGCCGCGATCCCTGGCGATGGGAAGCAGCCGATCTTCGACCGAGCGATGCGTCATATTATAGGTGAGCTGCACGAAATCTAAATCGTGCTTTTCCATGATGTCGGCGAGGTCACCGTGGCGGCGACCATGTGAGGTCGTGATGCCGACGTAGCGGATCTTTTTTTCGGCCTTGAGCCGCCGCAAGGT
>CAYFTY010000596.1:0-3618 GCA_964346045.1 uncultured Bradymonadales bacterium
AGAGCCGTGCTTCGGCTTTGCAGAGGGCCAGCACCTCAACCGCTGCTCCTGACCTGACCTCGATGCGCCCTTCTGCGAGAAGCGACTCGATCGCGGCATCGATTTCCGAGGCTTCGTACTCGGCCGCGAGCAATTGACGAATGCGTTGTCGGCTCTGAGGTTCTCCCCAGATCATATATTCGATTCGTCTCGGCAGACCGTACTCGTACTCGGGATCGAGAAAATTCGTCTTCAATTCCCTGGAAAGAATCGATGCCTTCCGAGGACTCACATCGAGCTTTGCAGCAATCCTCTTCAGAGTAAGGCCCTGCTTCTTCAGTTGATGGAAGACCGAAAGCTCAAACCAACCCCGGCTCTCGGTGATACCCAGCGAAAGGTCCATCGCCAGGCGTGCCGGCAGCGCCATCACCGCATAGAGGATTCGTCTTTTCCTTTCAGCTTCATTCATAACGATCACAGTCTAGGTACTATTGCAATATGTTGCAAGACATTATTGCAAAAAATTGCAATAAATTGATCTTTCACCGATTTTCAGATGCCAGATAGCACTCATAAATGAGAGCCGAATGGCTCGAATACGCGCGTTGCACCTGGGCACTGAGGCCACTGCTCGCCTTGGTCAAAGATCAGACGCTTTTATGGGGTTCGGGTGCGCCAGCAGGTATCGTCAGGACCGGACGCCGCTTAGAAGAGAAACTGCTGGCGGCCCGCAATGCGGTCGAAGTCCTTGCCGATGGCTTCGAGAATGCCTTCGGCTGCAGGCTTTAGCTGCTTGTGGACATAATGATGATAGTCGAGCTCGGCATCGACCATTCCGACGGGCTGAGGGCCCGATACCGTGATGACATAGGAGATACGGCGAGGATTCCCGCCCTTGATGAGCGCTGCCTGCACGTGCGGCGGGGTGGCTGTGTAATCATCGACCTTCTGCCGCAATCTCTTCGAGTATACCAATTTCTCGTCACGCCGGCCTTCACGCACAGCCCGTACTTCAGAGCGAATCCATTCGTCGAGGTCTTCGACATCGTCGTTGAATACCCGCAAAAAGAGGGCGACCTGGAATTCGCGGGCGCATCTGGTCCAATCGGTTCGAACAGCCTCGAGCCCTTTGACCCTGAGCTCATTCTCACCCTTAGCGCGGTAGACCAGGCCGGCGTATTTCTTTTTGCTGCCTTCACTCGAGTCGCGCTTGGTCGGCAAAAAGAAACGGGTATAGAGCGTCTCGAACTCCATCTCGAGATGGCTCTCGACTTTGTGTTTTTCGCGACACCAGCCGCTCCAGTACTGGTTCACATCCCTGGCGAGTTCGACGCCAATCTCACGCGCTTGCTCGGCACTGCGGCCGTCACCGACGCGAACGAAGACCGAGTCGGTATCGCCATAGATCACCTCGTATCCGCGGTCTTCGAGCAGTTCGCGAGTATCGAGCAAGACCTGATGGCCACGCATCGTCACAGAACTCGCGAGCTTCGGGTCGAAAAAACGGCAGCCTGTCGTCCCGAGCACACCGTAAAACGAGTTCATGAGAATCTTAATAGCGGTCGAACGCGCGTTGTCGCCTCGCTGTTTGGCCTCGTCTCGGGCCTCCCAGAGTTCTTCGATGAGCGCGGGTAATATGTGCTCGTTACGCGCAAACCGTGCGCCCTTGAAGCCCTCGACCGTGTGTTCGGCAGTGTCTGCAGTCACAAGACCGTAGGGGTCGACTTTGAAGGTGCGAATGATGCTGGGGTACAGGCTTTTGAAGTCGAGCACGAGCACGTTTCGAAAGAGTCCGGGGCGTGAATCCATTACGTACCCGCCCGGGCTCGTCTCGCCGTCGATCTCCGAGTCGATGGTCTTTGCGACCCGGCCGCGGCGATGCAGCCGCGGCAGGTAGAGGTAGTCAAAGGCCGCGACCGAGCCTCCGATCCGATCCATGGCAAGCCCGGTCAATTGCTGCCGTTCGAGCACGAATCCAACGAGGTCTTGCTTCTCAAAGATTCGCTTCACGAGCACACAGTCTTTCAGGTTGTACTCGGCGAGCTTGTCGGTTTCTTCGCGATAAAGCCGCATGATTTCGGCGGCCTTGTCCTCGACCTTTCGGATGGTTTTTCCCTCGCCCAGCAAAGTCTGCGAGGTGTACTCGAGACTGTAGCGTTCGGCGTAATAGCCCGACGCCCTGAGTGTCGGCCCTCCATCGAGCACCATTCGACCTTCGACTTCGGCGAGCATGCCCGAGCGCCTCCCTGTGCTGCGCACCGACGTGCGCCCACGCCCGCGCCCCAACTCGAGCCGGAACCCATTGGCTTTGGCGCGGTCGATCAGAACTCGCAGGTCATAGCCGATGACATTCCAGCCTGTAAGGATGTCGGGATCGACCACTCGCACCCACTCGACGAATGCCTCGATCGTGGCGCGCTCACCGTCGCACGCGGTGTAAGCATCACTCTCTCGTATCGTGTCGACAAATACGCGCTCGTGCTCTCCGCATACGCCCGCCACAGATATCACTCGACCCCCGAGTCCTTCGGTTTCGATATCCAAGCTAAGCAACGAGAGCTTGTGCGGCTCTTCGCCGGCACTCAGCGACGGATTTCGCCACTCGAGAACACCATCCTTCTCGACGGGCTCGCCCTCGATCTTCATGGTTCCCGTGATGAAGCGCTCCATCAGAAATCGGTCGGACGGCCAGATATCGGCCTCGAGCGGCAGGTAGCCCCGCGATTCGAGCCGGTCACGCTCGCGCAAGAGGTCGCGCTGGCTCTGAAAATAGACGCCGTCAACGGGCTTGCCGCTCATCGAGACGAGGTCGAGTTCGCGACGCTCTCCGGCAGTCTCGATCGAGCGCTCGACGAAGAAGACCGCGGGTTCGCGGTCAATGATGATGCGCCCTGGCCCCGAATCGGTATGGACCCAGAATTCGAGCTTCAGGCGCCCTCGCCTCTCGTACCACCCTTTGGTTAACAGCGTCGCTTGCACGCGCAGAATCTAACCGAATGGTGACTCTCTTTCGAGAAGGTTCAGGGGGTGAAGGAGTTCGTGCGGGCGCCGGTGACTCCGTAGAGCTCGTGCGAATCCGTGGATTTCGACGACTTCGGAAGTCGCCTGATTCAGGTGTAACCCGCGTTCTTGAGGAGTCTTTCGAGCGTATTTCACCTGGGTGCTCAGCAGATCGAAGAGCTCCCAATCCGAGGCGAGTAGTGCATCGAGCTTCTCTTGATCCGTGCCTTCGCCGGGCAGGTCCGAGGCGTAGATCCCGATGGTCGAGTCAAAGTGGCCTTCCACCTCGACCGAACGGTTTGAGACGAATCCACTGTCGCCAAACCGACTCAATCGGCATAGGCAATTTCGAGCCACTCGAGAGTCCTGCTTTCTTCAGTTGAGAGGCCTGGCGTCCGTCTGCCGAAGCGGTGCGTCCAGAGCCTCCCCCGCTCGGCCTCCTGCAGCAATTTGGGGGCGATGTAGTGTTCACGTGCCACGGCCCGCGTGTTCCCAAGGTGCTCGGCAGCCTCATCGACGGCAGAGAGTATGGTCTTCGGGATCTCGGTTTCGTCCGACGGCGGATGGTCTAGCAGGTAATTCAACGCAATGTGGGTGCCGGCCCAGCTCCGGAAATCTTTTGCGCTGAAGCCATCTCCC
>CAYFTY010000597.1:0-3617 GCA_964346045.1 uncultured Bradymonadales bacterium
CGTGAGGCCCGCCTCTTCAGGCGCGATATCGACGTACTCTTTGACTCTGAGGTTGGATGCGGCGTTGACGTATGGATTGGCCCTGGTGTTCTCGAGCTCTTTCTTGGCCGGAAGCGTCATCTGCCATTTCGAGTCGGGCTCGCTCGGCTTTGTGAGCGTCACACCCTCTCCGGCAAATCGAATCGATTTGATGGCGTCTCGCGTCAGCTTCTTGGGCACTCGATTTCGGAGTGAATTCACCGTCGCATTGAGGCGTTTTCCAGTGTTGGCATCGACTTCGTAGATGAACTCACCGCCGGCCTTTCGTACATAGTAGGTGCCGTCTTGCTCGGCGAGTTGCAATTCGGTCTGCTCATCACCGGCGCGTGTGCTCACTACAACCGGATTGTCCAGACCCACATCTTCTGCCGTCTTGTCGTCGACAAAGCCACTGGCATTCAGACGCGATAGCGCCGAGACAAGTCCATTGATGGCCGAGTTTTCGACTTCGACCGAGGCGGGCTCTTTGATCATCCACTTTTGATCGTCGCCCTCTCTGGTGACCACGATCTGGGTGTCGCCGCGCTTGATGCGGATGGTCTGAATCGCATTGCGGTCAGCCTCGAGAATCTTCTTGCTGCGCAAATCCCTCAGCGGTTTTCGCAAGAATTCGAGCGAGGTACGTAGTCGATAGATCTCGCCATCGGCCGTCTGCATAAACGATCGCTTTGCTCCCGTGCCCTCGACGGTCATCTCTTTTCCGACCTCGAATTTGGCCGCTGGTTCGCTCTCTCCCCGGGCAAAAAGCGCAACGTTGATGGCTTCTTCACCGAGCTCGTAGAGTTCGGCCTTATCGTTGGCGATCTTGATGTCGTCGGTGAGAATGCGCTCGGCAAAGACCTCGTCGAGCTGCTCACTCACCTTGTCATCGAGCGGTGCTTCCACGGGTTTTGAGAGCGACCATGCGTCGGCCTTCTCGAATACGATGAGCTTTGGGTCGCCCGCCGGCCTCTCGATTTCGACGCGCGCGAGACCCTCGACTTTCGAGATCTCGTACGGCGCCTCGAGCGTGGTCTGCGGCTCTTCATGGGTCGCAAAGTAGACGGCCACCAGGGCCACCAGGATCACCGCAGCGATGATGGTTCCTTTCTTCATGACCTACCTCCGTTTCAGAGTTCGAGATTCTGCTTACGACGGCGACGGAATTGAAAGACCGTCCACCCAAAGACCGCAAAGAAAAGCGGCACGAAGAGAATGTTGAAGTATTGAATCTGACGCTGCTGCTCTTTCGGTACTTCACCGATGAGCCGCGGCATCGACTTTCCACGAATCTCCGTCAGCGCATTATCCTGCACCAACCATTCGAGACTGTTGATGAAGAACTGCCCGCCGAGCCCGGCGTATTGCTGGTTGAATCCGACCTGCGGATTGGGCTGCAAGAAGTCTGCGTTGGCAACTACGAGCACGCGCGACCGATCGCTCTCTTCTCTGGCGAGTTGGTCTTCACCCACGCCCTCGGGAAGAGGATTATTCTCGTAGTAACTCGGGATATTTCCCTTGAGCGCAGCCGCGACGGTGAAGGGTCCTGCTTCTTCGTCTTGGGTCGGCTCGACCAGGCCCTGGTAATTCAGACTCTGCGGCGGTGAGGGACGACGAACGGCGACCTCGGATGTCTTGATCAGCGGGATCGCCTCGTATTGTTCACTTTCTCTGGCAGCAGACGTGATCACGACACTCGCCGGAGCCGGCATCGCGATGGCCGAGATCGAACGCATGAATGGCAATGTACGATCGACGTCGGTCATCAAAAAGGTCGCCGGATAACTCACCTGCGCGATGCCCCGCTGGGTCAAGACCATGCCGGTGACAGCGTTCTTACGATCGAGCACGATATCTTTGCGCAGCTGTACACCATAGTGCTGCAGGAGGTCTTCGAGACCGTGATTCAGCGGCACTCGGATATCGGGCATGCGCGCGTTCGGCCCCATCTGCTGCATGATCTGACGCGCGATCTGCTCGTCGACCCCGCTCGCACTCTGGAAGACACCGAGACTGCCGCCACGCTGCACGAATTGGTCGATCGCAAACTTCTGCTTGTTGTCGGCCGGCTGCGTGGCGTTGAGAATTACGACCGCATCGATGTGTTCGGGAACGGTCGTACTCTGCGTCAGATCGACCGTCTCGACCTTGATGAGATCACCGTAAAGCTGCTGAAACGCCGGCTGAATGCCCTGTACGAATTGCGGATTGGCCGCAAAACCGCCCAGGCTCGAGACAAAGGCCAGCGTACGCGGCTCTTCGTCTTTGAGATTCATGATCGCCTTGGTGAAGTCGTATTCGAAGTTATTCGCAGCAGCTCCACCCGCGGTGCGCAAGTCTTTGATCACCTCGGTATTGTCGCCCTGGATGAATGCGACTCCTTTGTAGACCGCGCGAAGAGAGACTTCGTCTTCGCTCTCACTTCCGATACCGACCTTCTCGATACCGTAGCCACGTGCAGCCTCTTCGGCTTCTTCGTCGTCGCTCGACGGCGAGATGATCTGATAGGTGAGTTTGCCGCCAGAAGCCGCCGCATAATCGGCGAGCAGGTCGCTGACATTCTGGGAGAGGTCATGAAATGGCGGCGGCAGATCGGGAGATATGAAGGCCTTGACCACGATGGGTTCTTCGAGACCACTGACTGACTTCTCACTCGCCTCACTCAGCGTGTAGATCTTGTTTTCGGTGAGGTCGAGAGGCATCGGATACTGACTCGCGATCACGTTGAGGACCACCGCGATGCCAATGGAGAGCACGATCACCGCGATCGCGTTGCTCCCCGTGACGACTCGTTTTCGTGTGTTGTCTGTGTTTTCACTCATGGTTCCTCCTCCTCACCAGCGCCGCGTGGCGATGGATGTCTGAGCGATGATCAGGCAGACCCCGGTCACCGAGAGGTAGTAAATCACGTCCCGAAGGTCGATGACTCCGCGAGCGATGTTCTGGAAATGGTAATTCGTCGAGGCGTACTGCACGGCCTTGGCGAGCCCGCCCGTCGGATTCCCGGCGAGCTGGTCGATCAGGTAGAGAAAGAAGCAGAGCGAGAACGCCACGAGAATCGCGACCACCTGATCGCGCGTCCAGCTCGACGCCATGATACCGATCGCTGAATAGGTTCCACCCAGGAGCAACAGTCCGATATAGCCCGCGATCGTCGCACCCCAGTCGAGATCGCCCAACTGAGCAAGGGACGCCGGATAAAAGAGCGTCGTGGCAAAGACCACAGCCAGGAGCGTCACCGCCGCCAGAAATTTACCAGCGACGATCTGAAAATCGCTGATGGGCATGGTCATCAAGAGCTGCAGCGTGCCCGAGCGCTTTTCAGTGGCGAGCAAACCCATCGTGATCGCCGGCGCAAAGAACGCCAGAAAGAGCGGCGCCTGATTGAAAAACCCGCGCAGCGTCAGCGCATTGATCTCCTGGAAATAATTCAGCCAGAAGAGCGCGCCTGTGATGAGCAAAAAGAGGATGGCCACAATATAGGCGACCACCGACGTAAAGTACGATTTGAGCTCACGTTTCCAGACGAAATAGATATTCTGCATGGCTTACTCCTCTTCGCCGGTTGCGTCTTCGCTATCTTCGCCGTCTTCGATCTT
>CAYFTY010000598.1:0-3615 GCA_964346045.1 uncultured Bradymonadales bacterium
AGTCCTTCCCCCGTATCCTCGAAGATATCCAGGGCTCGAAATCGGTCGGTGAACATCGAGCCCTGAGCGATGGCGGGCGCGAGAAGCGTCAACCGCGCATCGAGTGAGAGCTCTTCATTCAGCGTCCGGGCGAATTGCCGGGCGTCAGACGGGGGCTGATGGTTCGCGTAGGCCACTTGAGCCAGCGAAATGCGTGCATCCGTGGCCAGTTCGTCGCGCCCATCGGCGTCGAATAGCTCGGCTGCCACCCGATAGAGATCGAGAGGCGCGATGCGCATGCGGTCAAAGGCTTTGTCCACATACTCTGCGCTTCGTATGGCCAACTCATAGGCTCGAGCGAGCAGGTAATAACCGTATCCATCGTCAGGAAATTTTTCGACGCATGCCTGTCCGAGCATCATCGCGTGCAGAGGGCGGCCGAGCTCGAAGAGTCGCGATCCGAGGTCCTGAGCGTCTTGCGGGGCTCTTGCGGAATGCGCCGGAAGACTCCGAAGGTCGTGAGCGAGTTCGTCGGCGCGCATGAGCGCGCCGGCTTCGACGAGTCCGAAAATGATCTGAGAGCGCGCCCACGGCTCGAGCTCGGCAAATTCGACGAATTCGGCAAATTCGCGCAGTCGTCGATAGGCCGACTCCCAATCCTCGGCGCCGACCGCAATGCGAACGCCCTGAAGCATCCATTCGAGGCGTGCTCGATCTGTGAGGCGAAACTCCTGGTCGCGCAGGCGCGGGAGTTTCTCGAAGATGGACGGTGCGCTCATTTCGAGACCAGGCCGAGGGTGGGCACACGCTCGAGACGTTTTTCGAGGTGCGTCAGCGTCTCGAAGAGTCGGTCGACCTCGGGCTTGAGCCGGGCGGGGGCCTCTTCGAGATCGAGCTGTGAGAGTCTGGCACTCAGCTTGGTCTCAATTTCGTTTCGAATCGAGTCGATCTCGGCCTCCTGCAGGGCACGGGTCTCGGGATTGGCCGAGTAATCGAAATCGGTGAGCCCCGCGTGTAGCTGGCTCACACGCTGATGAAGCGCGCCGATCAGAGCCTGCACGTGCTCTCCGGCGTCGGCGCCGGACTTAAAGCGGAATTCGTCTTGAGCGAGGCTCTCCCAGGTCGCCTGGATCTGGTCGAAGGCGCGCGTCCACTCGCCCTGATCTTGAGCATCGTAGGCTTCTCGAGCGCGGGCTTCGAGGCCAACGAGGCGCTCTCGCCATTGATCACCCGACATGCCAAGGCGTCGGGAATCATCTCGATAGACCACTCTCTTGACCGCATCGAGGAGGGCCTGCGCGCGCCCCCACGCCGGGGTGAGGCTGGTGTCATCGACCTGGTAATTTTCGAGCACATCCTCGAGGCGCGTCACCAGTGCCTGGAGTCGATCGGGATCGGTTCGCGCTGTCTCGTGAATGCCCTGGACGAGTGGCGTCGTCAGTTCTCGAAAATACTGACTCTCACGTCCCCAGACCTGCCGTTCGACTTCGTCGACGCATTCGAGCAGCCTCTCGATCTCCTCGAAATCTTTCACCTCGGCGGGCGGCGGTGGCTCGACCTGCGCCCAGAATTTCTGACCTACGACCTCGCCGCGGGCCACGATCGACATCGTTTCGTCGACGCTCAGATCTAGGTCGACTGGCGAGCCCATCGGCGTGTCTTCGGGGATCGCCAGATGAATGGTGCGAATCGGAAGACGACTCTGAAAGAGGCGCAGGACGACTGCCCCAGACTTATCCGAGGTTTTGAATCGAAAACGCTCGGTGGTGGGCAGGGTCGAGCCTTCGGGCAAGAGCTCCGTACGGTCGGGACGCCCCTCTCGTACCGTCTCGAGGTAGATCGGACGCGCGAGGACCGTCGGGTTCGAAAGTGCCGAGCCCGTCGGCTTGAAATCATCCTTGGTGCCGCGGGTCAGCTTGATGGGGAACGAACTCAGCGGGTCGCCATCGTCATCGCAGATCTCGAGGTCGTATCCGTGGGCGCCGATATGATCTAGGGCGACGGAGTCGAGCGAAAAGCGCATGCCTTCGTCTGATGTCTGCAGTCGACTCACAGCGTGCACCTGCCCGTCGGCTCCGATCAAAGCGAGGCTCTGGCTGGCGTTGGGACATTCGGTGACCAGACCGGCGATGCGGATCTCTTCCTCGTGTGTGTAGAGCGAGGTCGTGATCTTTAAAGTCGCTTCGTCGGTCTGCATCTCGATTCCGCCCAGGTTGGCCGCCTGCACCGCTGCGCCAAGAGCGACACAGGTATCTGGATGGTCACTGAGCGGCGCTTCGGCTTTCGAAACTTCGCCGCAAAACGCATCCGCAACCCGGCGTTGAATCATGGGGATCTTGGTCGAGCCGCCGACGAGCAGGACATACTCGATATCGGCAAGCCCCACGTCGGCAGATTTCTGACTTTTCTCGAGCGCTCGATGGGCCGCTTTGATGCTCTCGTCGACGAAATCCACAATCATGGCTTCGAAGGTCTCGCGCGAGATTTCGAGCTCTAGGGTGACCATCGCGCCGCCCAGATCTTCGAAGATATCGCGGCGGGCGACGTATTCGCTTTCGGTCTGGCTGAGTGATTCCTTGACCTCGCGGGCCACGCGTTTGAGCAGCGAGAATCGCCAGGCTTTCTCGGCCTCGGATGTATCGAGTTCGCCGAGTTCTGCGCCCTCTTCGATGAGGTGGTTCCAGAAAAACTCGCCGAGCCGCCGGTCGAAGTCGTCGCCGCCCAGAAAGTTGTCACCATCGATGCCCAGCACCTGGAATTCACCGTGCAGGCTGCGGATCACCGAGACATCGAAGGTTCCGCCACCGAGGTCGTAGACGAGGAACTTGCCGTCTCCGATGCCGTGACGCCACGCGTAGTACATGCATGCCGCGGTCGGCTCTTGTACGAGGCTCAAAACCTCGAGCCCCGCCAGTTCGCCGGCGCGGCGTGTGGCATCGATCTGATTCGCATCGAAGTAGGCGGGCACGGTGATCACACATGCGCTTGTGTCCAGCGCATCGACCTCGGAGTGTTCTACGAAAAAGCCAGAAGATACGCCGGTCAGGTCTTTCAAGATGCGCTCAGAGACCTCTTCGGGCGTAAAGCTCTGAGGCCCCAGCTTCACTTCGGTGCGCTTGCCCATCTTGCGCTTGATCGAGCTGATGGGATCCGGGCTCAAATGCCGGCGTCGAAACGCCTCCCAGCCCGTGACGTAACTCTCGGCCGTCTCGTCGTAGGCGAGCATCGACGGATACGTCTCCTCTTGGCTCTCGTCGGCGTAGATCAGCACCTGATCGTCTTCGAGCGTCTTCATGGCGACGGCCGAGTTCGTGGTGCCAAGGTCGATTCCAATCGCGCGTTTGATCTTCATGACGACTCGTTGTCTCGTCGGGGCGGCCGGACCGCATGGACTTCTTTGATGCGATGATCGGCCGGCGTGGATTGTGGTGCAGGCTGACGCATCCGAATGATGGGAGCGACAGCTCGATTTCGCAATTCCGAAACCGTGAGGTGGTCTTGGTCTGCGGCCTTTGGATGCGCAAAGAGCGCATGTGCAGCGCGCTCACTCTCCTTCATCGTCAGCTCGCGCCAGGCGTCCTGTACTTTTTCGCGCTCGGCTCCGGAGAGGGTTTCTGCGCGCCGCCGCAGGACTTC
>CAYFTY010000599.1:0-3611 GCA_964346045.1 uncultured Bradymonadales bacterium
GAGGCTGAAGATCCCGCACGATGGGCGTCTGGCGCATTTCCGAGTCGACCTCGTCGCCGTTCCGCTCAAGATTCGCCGTCTCTACCAGGCCGTTCTCGAATCGGCGACGGGTCAGGACCCCTGGGGCAAGCTCTCGCCGCGTCAGATCGAAGACGAAGTCTGGAACATCTTCGTACATGCCGACATCCAAGACGAGCAGGCGCCCACGCGGGGAGAAATCCGAAGGCATGTTTCGAAGCTCCTCGCCGAAGGCGATAGCGAAGACTTCGGAGCGCAGGATGTTCTGAAAATCATGACCGGTATCATCGAAGAAAGTTATTACAGCGGGCGGAGCTACGACGAGAGCGTGTGGCTCGCCGCACGGCGGCTCTTGCTCGAAATGCGCTCGCTGAGTGAGAAAGCCGAGGAGGTCCTATGACGAAACTCCTCGTCTTTCTCTTCGCCGCGTTGGCACCGTCGCTTCTCTGGGCTGATTACGAGCCGGAGAGTTCGGAGTGGAATGGTCTGCAGGAGCTGAACACTCTCGCGATGAGCGAGGGTGCGCGTCTCGAGTTCACCGATACCCTCGATTATCGCGCTCTGGAGGCGGATAAGCAGCCCCTGATTTTGATCTATCCCCAGGCCGAACTCGACGTGCGCTCATTGAGTCGGTTCGTGCTCGATGGAGGACGAGTGTTGGTGGCCGACGACTTCGGCAGCTCGGAGCCGCTCCTGGACCGGCTCGAGATACGCCGCGTTGTTCCGTCGCCGGGCAACCTTCCTCACAGCCAATTCGTCGACCAGAATCCTGCGCTTCCCCTCTTCGAGCCTGCCGGGCGCCATCCCCTTCTCGACGGTGTCGATCGGGTCGTCGCGAATCATCCTGCCGTGGTCTCGAACCCGGGTGGGCCAGTCGTGGGCTATGACGCAGGCGGGGCGCTGGTGTACGACATGAACCTCGGACCCGGGAAAGTCATCGTCGTGGGTGACGCGAGCCTGCTCATCAACCAGATGCTCGGAGTGGCCGATAATGGAAGGTTTGTTGCGAATGCCATCCGTTATCTCTGCGCAGAACGAGACCTGACCTCGCCGTGTCAGCCGCGTGTGCTCGTTCGCGATTTCAAGCAGCAGGGCATCTATGACGACGGGATTTTCGACGGAGACCAGGACGTCTCGTCGACCGTCGATCAAATCAACGAATCGATCTCGGATCTCATGGATGCGTTGCCCGGCTCTGAGCTGCTCTACTACCTGAGTATCCTGATGGCGGCCGGTCTCGCCCTCTACCTGATGACGATTTTTCCGCTGCGGCGAACCCGTGCTTATTCGGCCTACGTCAGCGATTTTTTCGACGCGATTCCTCAACCGCAGAGCGAGTTCGATTGGAACCTCTCCCGGTTCGGGCACGGCGGTCGAAATATGAATTACGCGCTTCCGCTTTCGATCCTCAAAGAGAGTTTCGAGGAGGTATTCCTCGATGAACTCGGCTACTGGCCCAGCGAGCCCGGAAATCGACCGGATGTCTCAGAGCTTGCCGATATGGTGATCGAGCGCCACGGCAAGAAGCTCAGTGCAGCCGAGAAAAAGCAGCGCCGAAATACCATTCGCGAACTGCTGGGTTTGATGGCACGCATTCCGTCGAGGAATCGAGTCTTTCTGGACAGCGACGCACACTTTTCCGAAGCTGATTTACTGAAGATTCACCGGCTTACGGTGGAGACCCTTCGCCTGATGGGAATTGAAGATGAGTATAAGCGACGTACCCGAACCAACCTCTGAGGCCGCCGAGGCTGCACGAGGAGTCGAGGCATTCAAAGAGGGCATTCGCGCTATCCGTGAGGAGGTCGGACGAATCTACATCGGCTCGCAGGATGTGATCGACGGTCTGCTGATTGCGCTCTTTGCGCATGGCCACGTGTTGCTCGAAGGAGTGCCGGGCGTCGCAAAGACGACTCTGGTCAGGGCATTTGCACGCACGCTGGACGCCTCATTCAAGCGCATCCAGTTCACGCCTGATCTTCTGCCGTCGGATATTACGGGTGTCTACATTCCGAATCTTCAGACCCATGAATTCATGCTTCGCAAGGGGCCTATCTTTGCGAATGTGATCCTCGGCGATGAAATCAATCGCGCACCCGCCAAAACTCAAGCCGCTCTGCTCGAGGCGATGCAGGAGCGCCAGGTGACGATCGAGGGCGTGACTCACGCTTTGCCGGGACCTTTCATGGTGCTGGCGACGCAGAATCCGGTCGAACAAGAAGGCGTCTACGAGCTGCCCGAGGCGCAGCTCGATCGCTTTCTCTTGAAAATCACCATTGATATCCGACCGCCGAACAAGAGGTCCGTGTCCTCGAGACGCATCATACGACTCCTGCACCGGTAAAGACGGTCTTTCAGGCCGATTCGGTCTCACGGATTCGTGAAACGGTCGAAGCGGTGCACGTCTCGGAGGAGCTTACGCAATACATCGTGCGTCTGGCTCGCTTCACGCGCGACCATCCGCAGACCTCGCTCGGAGTGAGTCCCCGCGCGGCCCTGGCATTGCTCAAAGCCGCCAAAGCGCGCGCAATCCTCTACGAGCGCGATTATATCTTGCCCGACGACATCCGGGCGCTCGCCCCGAGCGTGTTCTCGCATCGCGTGCTGCTCCAACCCGAAGCCGAGCTCGGCGGCATGGAGCCGGCCGAAATCGTGCGCCAGGCGGTCAAGAAAGTGCGCTACAGCGAGAAGAGGCCAGGTTGAGTCCCTACCTGACCGGTTCAGGTCGCTGGATTCTCGCATCGGGTGTGATTTTCCTGCTCATCGGTGTGCTCACCAGCGACGTTGTGCTCTTGCTCATCGGGCAGGTGCATATTGCTCTCCTCGCCGTCTCGGTCTTGCTGGCCGTGCCCGGTGCATTGGCACTCGACCGCCGACTCGTCGCACTCTCGGTGGAGCCCGGGCTTTCGCCTCGCGCAGGCACCGGGCATATCGTCGGCGACGAGGTGGAGGTCGACCTCAAGGTCGATAATCGCTCGGATATCGCGCTGCACTTTTTCCGAGCTGAGGCATTTGGCTCGAGCGCTCTCGAAGCCACATACGAGGTCGGCTCATTCCTCGTGCCTCGGGGACACGGTGCTTCGGGCACGTTCAAACTCGAGGGCCGGCGCAGCGGTCGATGGGTGCTGCACGGCTTTGATGTGTCGGTTTCGGACCCTTTCGGTCTTGTCGAGTCGCGTGACTATCTGCCAGCCGTGCATGCGTTCGAATTCTATCCGAGCGCAGGGCGTCTGCGCTCTCGAAAGCCACTTCGTTACCGCGTCGCGCAGTCGCGCCAGCCCACCGGGGCTCATCTCGTTCAGGAGATTGGCTCGGGGAGCGAGCTGCGCGAGCTTCGAGACTACCAGGCAGGGGACTCGCTTCGGGATATCGCGTGGAAGCAGACTTTGAAGTCGCGCAAATTGGTGAGCCGCGACTACGAACATGAAATCACACGCAGCGCATATGTCGTTCTCGATATGTCATCGTCGATGCGCGGTGGCCAGTGGCCGGGGCAGAAGCTCGAATTCGGCATCCAGGCAGCCGTCGACCTCGCAGACGAAATTCTGGGTCGCCGCGATAAAGTAGGGCTTCTCACGTTTGACGAGAAACTT
>CAYFTY010000600.1:0-3603 GCA_964346045.1 uncultured Bradymonadales bacterium
GAGTAAGCATCCAGCCGATGCCATGGGTAGGGCTGCTCACCCGGCCGTGACTGCCCTGAAAGACGATCGCTGCACCTACTTCATCGACGAGTTCTGTGAGCCATTCGCCGAGTCGGGTCTTGCCGGTGCCGGCGAGTCCTCGCAAGACGACGGCGTGCTGGGTCCCTGTCAAATGGGTCTTCTTGAAGCTGTCCCAGAGCGCGCTTCGCTCGGACTCCCGATCCACAAGTGGGATCGAGCGCAATCCGAAAAGACCGAGGCCGGCCCCGACGAGCGTGCTCGTGGCCTTCGGCGGAGCCGCTTCCTGCCAGGTCAGTGGCAACGCTGGCGCATCGGGGTAGGTTCGTTCATCAGCGGTCTTGGACATCGTGAAGACGCGCAGTGCTTCGGGCGGCGCGAAGTCGATCCGGGTGGGCAGCATATCGGTGCTGTCATCGAAATCGTCTTCCCCGTACTCCTGCTCACCCGCGATATTGCTCAGTTCGCTGAAGAGCAGGTGTGAATCATCGAGCGTGGTCAGTGCCCATGCCGCATCGGCAGCACTTTGAAAGCGGTCGGCAGGCTTTTTGGCCGTCAGTCGGCGGATCCATTCGTCGAACCCCTCCGGAACCTCGATCGCGGGCGCGACCTCGGGCAGAGGGTTGTTGATATGCGCCATCGCCAAAACCATGAAGGTGCCACCGGTGAACGGAAGCTTCTGGCAGGCCAATTCAAAGGCCATGATCCCGACGGCGTAAAGGTCGGTCCATGGCCCGTAGTTCCGCCATTTGCCCATGAACTG
Organism: uncultured Bradymonadales bacterium; assembly: GCA_964346045.1. Taxonomy (GTDB): domain Bacteria; phylum Myxococcota_A; class Bradymonadia; order Bradymonadales; family Bradymonadaceae; genus CAYFTY01. The sequence goes on from CAYFTY010000600.1 coordinate 782, forward strand.
TTCGGGCGCCATGTAGCGAGGGGTGCCCGAGGCTTCTTCTGTGCTTCGCGCCGTGAAGTCGAGCGCATCGGTTCGCGTCTGTCGGTCGGTGGCGTGAGCGACACCGAAGTCGGTGAGTATGATGCGAGGCGGTGTCTCGTGGTGGCTTCCCAGAAGCACGTTCCCCGGCTTGATGTCTCGGTGGATCACGTCGCGAGCATGGGCGTGAGCCAGGGCGCCGAGGACCGACATCAAGATATTCTTGAGATCACGCCAGTTGAGTGGGTCGAGTTGGTTTGCGAGCGAGCCGCGACTGGCGTACTCCATGACCAGATAGGGACTACCCGGCCTGAGGTCGCCCGATAGAGAGGCCACCGAATCAGGCAGATTTCCGTAGTCGAGGACCTCGACGATATTGGGATGTCGAAGCCGCGCGACCGCCTGCACCTCACGACGAAATTCATCCTGATACTCGGGAAGCATCGCATTAGAGCCAGTGATCACCTTGATCGCGACGGGAAAATCCTGCTGGACATGCTTGCCACGCCAGATTTCTCCCATGCCTCCGGTCGCGAATTGTGACTCAATTTCAAATGGACCGAGTTGGACCTTCTGCATCCCTCTACCGTGCGTTCCGCGAGATGAACGAACGTCTCTGGTCATACCATGCGGCTGCGCCGATAGAAAACGAGAATGGCGACTCAGACAGGGCTTTCGTAAAGGTTCGCGAAGCGAGCGAAATCAGGGTGTTCCGTGAGGAGGGCCTCGAACGCATCATCGAGCCGTTCGACGAGTTCGTCACGGCCGGCATCTACGACAAGAATCCGCGCCCAACCGAGGGTGCGAGCATGGATTCCCTGGGGTGCAAAGCCAAAGCGGGTCGCTGCAGCGATTCCATCTTTGAATCGTGCCCACTGTGAAAGCCCGGCCATACATGCCAGGTCAAAATCGTCGAGGTGAACATAGAATCCGGGGCCACCGTGCTCGATGCGCTCTCGAAGCGGCCGCACCACAGCCTGGGCTTCTTCATAGCGCCCCTGCGGCAGTAGTGTTCGGCCCAGCAATTCTCGCACTTTGAGCGCCTGAACCGTCTGACTTCCAAGGACCTGATGGAGTTCGAGGGCGTGTCGAAAATGCGCCTCACCCGCGGTGAAGTTCGACCGCGAGTTCTCGATCACGCCCAGGGTCTCGAGCGCAAGGGCCTGGCCGAGGGCAAGCCCGTGCTCATTGGCAATGCGGACTGCCGTTTCGAGATGTTCGACTGCGCGGTCGTAGTTCTCGGGTGAATCCTGAAAACACTGGGCGAGCCCGAGGTGAGCCGAGAAGGTATCGATGGGATCGCGGGTGAGGCGTGCCGAGCGTTCGAAGTGAGGCCGAGCCTCGTCGATGCGATTGGCATTCTGCAGCAGATTGCCGATGATGCGCTCAACAATGGCCTGTTCACGGTCGTCGGGGGCACTCGCCAGGGCCCGCGTGGCCAGCTCAAAGGCCTCATCGAAATTCGCGCGAACATTCGCATGCCAGGCTTTCGCGACGAGCACCTTGGTCGTCAGGAGCTGGTCGCCGCTCGAATCAGCGATCGATTCGGCCTCTGCGAGGAATGCCTCACCGCGCTCTCGGTTGGCGTCGTCACCACTCCAGATGAGGCGCTTTGCGCGTTTGAGAAAAATATGTCCCCATCGCACGTCGTTCGAAGGGACCCCGGACTGCTGAAGCGCCATTTCGCTCAGATTCAGTACCTCACCGATCTTATCCAGGTTTCCCGACCGGAAGGCTTCGTCATAGGCGAGGTCGAGGGGTTTGAGTGCATCGATGTGATGCCCGGCCGACATCAGATGACGAGCCCGCCGAAGCCCAAAACCCGGATGCGATTCATCGTACCGTTCAGCGAGCATTTCCGCGCACGTCAGATGCGCGGATTGCCAGGCATCTCGGGCTGCAGCACGAAGCCCGATCTCGTCGCGTATACGAGCCCCTAGAAACGTAAAGCCATGTTGGTGTCGCTGCCCGAGACCTTCTGCGGCCAGTCGATCGAGCAATTCGGGAAGCTTCGAAAGCCCGGCGATCTCGCAGGTCGCCAGCCACTCGTCTTCATCGACTTCGACGCCGAGGCACGCAGCGAGGATCATGGCGCGACGGGCCTCGTCTTCTTCGATGGGCACCGCCACGCTGGTACCCGAAAACTCGCGCACCACACTGAGGTCGCGAGGTGTCCTGTCGAGCTTGGCTCGCCAGATTGAGACGAGGTCGGGAGGAATCTCGCGGCTCGTGTCCTCGAGTCGCTCCTCATCCAGCGAAAGTTCCCCATTTTCATCCACATAAAGAATCTGGCTTGCCACCCAATCTTGAACGAGCTGGAGGGCAAAGAGCGTCTGGTTCTGGGCATGTCGAACAATCTGCCGGCAGACCGCGTCCGAGAGCCCCAGGGCTCTCAGAAGCTCGCGATTCTGAGAGGGTGTGAGATCTTCGAGTTTGAGGTCGACCGTGGACGAATGGCTCGAGAGGGCATCGAGTGACGCCCGGGCATCGCCCTCATCCTCGAGGAGCTCCTCGTCGACGCTGACCAATACGAGAAGAGGGAACGGGTTTTCGTGTTCGATCGCCCGGCGGGCAAAGTCGATCGAGGTGTGCGACCAGTGGGCGTCATCGAGAACTACAATCACCGGTCGTCGACGCGCCTCGAGGCGAAGCATTCGGATAATCTGGGCGTGTCGCTGCTCGATGGAGGTAAAGCGTAGGAAGGCCGACGACGTGGTCTTGGTCTCGGGGTCTCGCAGGTGGGTACGCATGATCTCGGTCATGGCTCGTACCTCGAATTCGCCAGAATCCGGATCGGACTCGGG
>CAYFTY010000601.1:0-3602 GCA_964346045.1 uncultured Bradymonadales bacterium
TCGGGACCATGATCACCGCTGGGATGGGCGGACTCGGCGGGATTGCCAGCAGCGCAGACAGCAAGGGCGCCGACGGTGTTTCGGAAGCGGTTCGCACACCCTGAGATTCAGTCAGAGAACTTCTTTTTGAGATCGGAAAGATCGTCGTCGGTCTTTTTCTTCTTTTCCATCTTCGAAAAAATATCTTCGAGTTCACGCCGCCGCGGGTCGATCCAATCGTCGCCGCTGAGCTCGCGCATGGCATCGATATCGGCTTCCATCTCGTTGATCTTACTCGACATGCGATCGAATTCGCGGAATGACCTCTCGGTGCCAAACGAGGCTCGGAGGTCATCGAGCTCACCCGTTGGTTCCTCGCCACGGTCACCCATGCGTCGCTCGAGCTCTCGATCCCAGGCTGCCTCGTCGCTGACCTTGCGATTCGACGACGAGCGTGAACGCACTCGGCCTTTGGCCCCCTCGAGCTTCATCTCGAGTGCCTCGAGAGCGCGATCGATGTCCTGCAGATAGGCGCGTTGTTGCTCGAGCTCCTCACGCAACCGGTCGCTCTCGGCAAGAGCGCGGTTTTTCATGATCAGCGCTTCGCGGGCCAGCTCTTCGTCGCCGCTCTTGAGGGCGAGCACCGCGCGATCTTCCCAACGATCGGCTTTGTCACGTTGCTCGCGGATCTGCGCGACGAGACGCTTCTCACTGCGACGCACTTCGATCTGCTGGCGTTTGGCGTCGCGCAGGCTGCTCTCCATGTCGCGCATGGCTCCGCGCAGGCGATCGCCACGGGATAGATCATTGATCTCGGAGCGAATCAGAAGATTGAGTCGGTCGAGCAAGCTCATTTCACTCTCCAAATAGGTCGAGATTCTGTGCAGCCGGCGTGTCGTGGGCGACAGGCTCGGCATTTTCGCGTGCGAGTCCGGGGCCGATGAGGTCCTGCTGGTCGTAGCGCTCATTGACCTCCCACGAGGTTGCCCCACGCACGTGGAGTGAACCCTCGAGAGAGCGCGCATATTCGGTCCAACCCTCGTCGCCCTCGACATCGGTTTGCTGGACAAGATTCCAACACATATTCATGCGGCTGTCGATCATGTCGACCTGATGCAGAATCTGCGCTTCGACCGTGCGAGGCGTCACGGGAGAGCCGAACTCTAGTTTTCCGTGATGGCTGAGGACCAGATGTTTGAGTTGGGTTCGCAGTGACTCCGGGATCTCGGTCGTCGAACGGTCGGCATAGCGGTCGACCCAGCTCGCGCCCGTCGCGATATGGCCGATGAGACGACCCTGGGTGGAGTAGTGGGTGTCTCGTGAGAAATCGAGCTCGACGCATTTGCCGATGTCATGAAGCACGCATCCTGCGACGACGAGATCCGAGTTCGCCATCCCCGGGTAATACGCATCGTAGTGTCGACAGATGACCAGCGAGAGTCTGCACATGCTGAGGCAGTGTTCGAGCAGTCCACCCCGAAACGCATGATGATTGCGCTTGGCGGCCGGGGCACGCTCGAGCCATTCGATGAGTGCCTCATCGGCAAGCATCGTCTGCAGAAACTCGCGAATCACCTCGGAGCGCACCTCGTGTGTGATGAGCTCGATGAGCTGCTCGAGGAGTTCTTCGGCGTTCCAGCGCGAGTGTTCGAAAAAGTCGCTTTCATCGACGTCGCGCTCGTCGATCACATCGATGTCCTGCACGCTGAGGTAGGGGCGCCCTGCGAATTCGAGCACTTCACCGCGTACAGCTACGTAGTGGTCTGGTTCGATACGGGACGAGAGCATCTCGACGTCGGTCCACGCGCGAGCGTCGAATTCTCCCGAGCGGTCGCGTAGCTGGATCGCGAGATAGGGCTCGCCATCACGGGTGTGGCGAACCTCGACCGACGTCGCAAGGAAAATCGACTGTACGAATTCGCCGACTTCGAGTTCGGCGATGAATACTTTGGCTGGCATCACGTCTCCTCGGTGACTCGCCGAAGGTAGCGAGGCCGCATCGAGAACTCAATCGTGGAACAAAGGCCGGGTTCGACGAGGTTCACAGAAAGGAATTGATTGAAAAGGCATCGAGGCATGGCACAATGGGCAAGCCTGTTTACGACATTTTCGTTCCGAGACACCCAAGCGAGCCATTGGGAGAGGACATCAAAGAGCGGGAGGAAGAACACGAAGCCGTTGATTCGAGCATGACTTCGGTGCCCGAGGAATATGAGCCTCAGGCTCTCTCGGAGGTCAGCGTGGTCGCCGAAGATGACCCTTATCTCGATGCGTTGGTCGGCGGAAAGTACCGCGTCGAACGCAAGTTGGGGCAGGGCGGTATGGGCGTGGTCTACCTGGGCGTGAATGACGAGCTCGGGCAGAAAGTCGCCATCAAATTCCTCTCGAAGAAATTCATCGATGACGAGGGCATCGTGCAGCGCTTCTTGAACGAAGCGCGTTCGTATTGCCGGGTGAACCATCCCAACGCCGTGACACTTCTGGAGTACGGTCAGCACGACGATGGTACTCTCTACATCATCACCGAATTCGTCGACGGCAAAAACCTCTCGGAGACCATGAAAGAAAGTGGTCCCTTCGAGATGAAGGACGTGATGCCCATCGCATTTCAGCTCTGCGAGGTTCTGGCTGCGGCCCACGTCCAGGGCGTCATCCATCGGGATCTCAAGCCCGACAACCTGATGCTCACGCCGACCTCGCGCGGCCGCTACATTCTCAAGGTGCTCGATTTCGGCATCGCAAAAATCATCGATGACGACGAGTACGAGGGGCCGACGACCGAGACAGGTTCGGTATTCGGCACCCCGGAGTTCATGGCCCCCGAACAGGCTCGAGGAATGACGGCCGAGCCCCGCAGCGACATCTACGCGGTCGGGCTGATTCTCTTCTACATGCTGACCGGCAAACTTCCGTTCAGGGGCAAGAATAAGCTGGTCGTCTTGAATAAACAGCTCAATGAGCCTCCGCCGCGACCCAGTGATTTTGCGGATGTCCCGCCCAAGCTCGAAGCGCTCGTGCTCAAATGCCTGAACAAACATCCCGAGCAGCGCTACGAGAGCGCCGAAGACCTGCATGACGCGCTCGAAGAGTTGACCATGCCCGGCGGAAGCACGACGGCTCAGATCGGGGCTGTCGCGTCGGTCTCCGAGGATAGCGTCGAGCAGGGTCCGGATACCCCGAAACTCATCCGCGCGAGCACCATTCGGCTCGAAGATTGGAGCGACCGCGATGATGGTCATGCCGATACGCTGGCCTCGAATATCGACGACGACGCGACTCCAGCCGAGCTGGAATCCATCGAGATGTGGCGAGAGCAGCCGACCTCGGAGTCGCCTGTGAGCCGACCCACGGGAGTCAGGCACGCCCGGGTGATCGCGGGATTGGTCGCCATTGCAATCGTGGCTGTCGCCCTTGCGATCGGCTTTGCCGGAGGCGAGAACACGCGGCAGGAAGTCGACGTGCAGAATTTGCTGGTCACCGGGCAAGTGCTGGGTCTGATGACCGCCGTCGAGGATATGATTCGCGACGGGAATGTCGAAGGAGCCGAAAAGGCCCTGAGCCAAACCGAACTTTGGATGTCCGACGATGAGCTAGAGCCGGCCGCTCTCGAACGGCGCAAGGCT
>CAYFTY010000602.1:0-3591 GCA_964346045.1 uncultured Bradymonadales bacterium
CGAACCCGCCCAGTGAGAGATTCGCAGACACGCAGGCACCCGCTTTATAGGCGGCGATCGCGAGCTGCGCCTGTCGCATCAGGCGGTCGTTGGGCCCATCTTCGGGCAAGAACTCCAGAAGTCGTCCCAACACGTTATCGGCGTCGCGCGCGACATGAAGCGTGCCCATCGACTTCTCGATCTTCGGAAGTCTGGCCAGCCCGCGCATTGCTTCGAGTCGCGATTGCTGGGCCTCTTGAATACGCCTCAGAGTCTCGTCCGTATGATACTTTCGATCCTCGTCATTCGGATTGAAGAGGTTGGGCTTGGCGATACGCTCGAATGCGTTGAGGTTTCCAACACGCGTACGCGCGGTCGTTCCTGCTGTATCGTCGTAGAAGCCGTTGGTGATGAAACCCATCGGCATTCCGAGTCCATGCTCGGCCGCGACGAGGGCGCCAAACGCCGGAAAACCCTCGGCGAGCTTTCCTGAGCCGACATGACGTCGACCGCTATCGTGGCCGTTCGTCTGAGTATCAATGCCGTTGATCACCAGCATGTTTTCGTAGTGGCGCTCGACGAATTCCGGGTAGTACCCGATCGGCGCGTAGGGAATGTTGCCTACCTGGCCGATATCCGCCGTCGCGTATGTGCGATTCATCGGATTTTCTTCATCTTCAAAGCGACGCCCTTTGGGGTCACAGAAGCTCGTGGGGTCAAAACCTCCAGTCGCTCCACAGAAGATGAAGAGTGGTCCGCCGTAGGGCGGCGCATCCTGCGCCTTCGCTTCTCGAGAGGGCACCGGTGATGCGAGCACCAGACCGGCGGCTCCTGCTAATTTCATGAAATCTCTGCGTTTCATATGCCTATCTCCGTATCTTGATGCTTCGAATCACTCGTAGAGGAAGTTGTAGTCAGCCAGCAGGTACGTCACGACCGCCATCCATGCGCGGATGATGTACTGGTCGTCGCTGTTGATTTGCTGTTCTTCAGGAAGCTCGACGCCATCCAGCGACCGGGTCGCATCGCAGCGCAGGTTTCCGTTTAGCTCCTCATTGCTGATTTTCAGACGGCCCTCCTGCATGGTCTCGAGGAAGAGATTGTATGTCCTCAGGACCTCGGGATCATTGACGTCGAGCCGCTCACCCAGAAGATGATAGTGCATGTGAGCGATGTTTTCTTTGATGTCGAATTCCGCCTCGGGATCGGGGAAGCCCGCTTCGTCGAGCGGCGAAGTATCCCTGTTCACCAGTGGGAAGAGACGTCTCTTCTCAGGAGGCTGTGTGAAATCGCGCGCGGTGACCCTGCATGACATCTCATTGGCCATCCGAATCTGGATGCCGGCCATGATGCCGTTGGGATCGGTCATGCGTGTCGTCACGTCGTCGCTATCGATGCCGCCATAGAGGAGACGATATTCGTTCTCCTGCAGCAGGTAGCGGTCTCCGTCGCGATCGGTCCACGCCATACCAAGCGTCGCCTCGATCTTACGGTCGAGAAGTTCGGGCGTGAGCATACGGCCCATACCCAGTCTCGACACTTCGGCGGCGACCGTGTCGGCTTCTTCACCGACGACATTCTTGGCCCGGAAGTACTTCGATTTGACGAGCTCTTTGATCACGACTCGTAGATTGAAATCGCTGGCGATGAAATCCTGCGCAATCCGGTCGAAGACCTTGTCCTGGACCTCGTATTGAAGCACGTCCTGCTGATAGGTCGGTGAATCAGGCTCGGTCGGGAAGACCAGCGGATCCTGACCTGTCAGGCCTCGATACATATGGTGCACCATGGCCGTCGCAAAGCGGCGGTCCGAAGCGATCTGCTGCGCGAGCCATTGAGCGGCTGCCATCTCGGTGCCGTCATAGGGAAGCTCGCGACTCTCGAATCCAGGCTGATACATTTCGGGGAACCAGCCGTTTTCACGCGGCGCGTAGCTGCCGTCTTCGTCCCAGTTTTGCAAAGCGCCAGCGACAGGGTCGATGACCGCGTGGCAGACGTTGCAGTTCGCGTTCTCACGCGTCGGATTGAACGAGGTGATATTCGTCGGGTCGAGCGGTCGGTCGGCGAGCTTCATCACATCGGTCGCCAGGAAGAACCAGTAGACCATACGCGAGCGATGGCGGTTACGGTTGGTCGGCGTCGTCGGGAATCGATTCAGCCACATCGGCGACGTCAGCACACCGGCGTGCGGCAGACCCGGGATGCGCCCGATCTGCCATTCGTTGGGGTCGAGTGGATCCTCGAAACGGATGTCGTCGACACCGTAGGCTCGTGCCGTGAAGGGGTTCATCACCATGTAGTCGGCCGTCACGATTTCGGTGAACGGACGATCGTTTCGCACGAGGAACGAAGCGAGCTTCAGATTCTCGCGCGCCATCGAGTTGTTGGTGTACATGCGAGCACGCTCGAGAAACTCCTGATTCTCGTCTGCAAATTTATTGGGTGGATCATCTTCGTCCTCTTCGAACCAGTGCGCGTTGGGATAGTAATCCTCTTCGAGCAGGTCGAGGGCATTGTCGCGACCGAGATACCGGTCGGTGAGGAACATATCGTTGAAGACCTCTTCGAGGCGCGTGTAGAACGCATCCTCTTGCAGAAGTGCATCGAGCTCGGCATCGAGCGCGGCTTCGCCTCCGGTTGCAATGCGGAAGTCTTCGGCGGCCGTGGGCAATCGGCCACCGATATTGAGCGTCGCCTTTCGGAAAGTCTCCGTCGGCGTGAGCAGCTCGACACCTGAGAAATGCGCCTCGACCTGGGTGGTCTCACCGCACTGTACCGGGTTTTCGAATCGCTCGATCATGCCGACGAGGGCTTTGTACTCCTCGCTGTCACGCTCGAAAATCTTGCCGCCTCCATGGTCGATCGTCTCGGTCGGCTTCAGCAAGACAATCGACTCTCCGTCGCGCTCGAAAGCGGCGACATCACGCAATACCGTGATGTTGGCGTCGATGAAACCCGTCTGAGCCTCCGTCTGCAGCACGAAATCCGTCTTGTCTGCCGGGCCACCATTAATGTGGCAATTCGTGCAATCAGAGGACATGAATTTCGACCAGACCTCCTTTTGAAAATATTCTTTATTGTCGACACACTCACCGCCCACGTCTTCTGACTCGCCTTCGCAGGCCATCAGAAAGAGTGAGAAGCAGCACGCCAGCAATGTCCAAAGCCGCGTGTTTCGTTTCATGCCCTTTTCCTCGCACTTCGAAAAGCAGAGAGGAGACCGGCCGCGCTGGCCCATCTCCCGAAGCCCCTGAACTTCCCGTCACTTGTTGAGATTTGACTCCCACCGAGGATACAAAACCTCGGCGGAAGAGTCAACGAATCAGCGAATTGCGTGACCAACGATCGGACAGGATTCATGCGCCTGATCGACGCCTTTGTCGCACCTCCGCCTACATGAGAGCACACGAGCCGGAACCTTCGTACCGGGTGTGGCCTGCTTGTCATGTGTGGCATCTTTGCGACACTCATCTGGGTCTCGATCGTGGTATTTGATCCACGCTTTTCCGGCTCCTGCATCGGGGCCGCCTGCCAGGTCCTCGGGTTTCCCGGGGACTTAGGCCAAATCGCTTTGATTCCTACGATTAGTTCTGGTGAATATAGATCCACGAT
>CAYFTY010000603.1:0-3590 GCA_964346045.1 uncultured Bradymonadales bacterium
GTCTCGATGATCGAGATCTTCTGAAACTCGCTCTGCTCGATGTAGATGGTCCGCTTCGTTTTGAGCCCAATGCGGATTTTGTCGTATGCAATTTCGTCGTACCAGAGTGACATGGCTCAGCCCTCCAGGGTCCAGAGTACAACGCCGGCAAAGGCCGCGCCGTGTTCTTCGACACAGTGCTCGGCACCGATCGAGACAATCTCTTTGATCTCACGATTTCGATGGTTCATGCCGGTCACCGCCATTTCGCGAACCGTGGCCTCGGTCTCCTCGAGACGCCCGAGGCCGTGGTGCTCCATGATGAGCCCAGGATATCTATCGTCGAGAGGCACCGCGATCGCGACTGCAGCCGAGATCCAGGTACCCGGATCACTCGAGACCATGTCGGCATAGGCGACCGGTACGAGAGCTCCGTACGGAGGCTGGAACGGCTCGACGCGCTGGCATTTCGGCGGAAGAATCGAGCTCAATCGAACCAGGTTCACGTCACCCATGCCGGCGGCGAGCAACGCATGGTCGAAAGCATTCAGCGGCATCATCGCATCGGCCGAGCCGGCGCAGACGTAATAATGTGTATGGACGTGATTCATGAACAACTCCCGTTTTTGCGCGCCTCGAGCGCGCCAGGGGCACGATCGACCCAGTCGCGTACCTGCTGCATAGAGGTGGCTTCCGTACGAAGACCACGGTGGAAAAGCGCGAGTTCGGCCGTTTCTGCCTTCAGACCTCGAATCAAGACCTCGTGGGCGACCGACGGATCACAAACTCCGCACGTGTAGAAGTCGACGGCCGCATAGCCGGCCTCGGGCCACGTATGAATGCTCAGGTGTGACTCCTCGAGCACGACCACGACGCTCACGCCGTGCGGATCGAAGCGGTGACTCACTGTCTGAACAATGGTGGCTCGGGCCGATTCGGCCGCATGTTCCATGAGACGTCGAACGTGTTGGACGTCATCGAGAACGGATGGCGGGCATCCGTGGTATTCCGCCAATAAGTGGCGGCCAAATGTGCTGTGCAATGTCGTGTCCTCGAGGCGGCTGGTCCGCCCAGAGCACTAGAGGTGGGGGGATACCAGACGGCTGACGTGCGCTCCGGCTTGCGACCGGAAGTGTGCGCAATGATTTAGGCGGGCATCCATAAAGCTCCGTGTCCGCACCATGCGGATTCAGCGCAAATTAGGGACGTTTTCGGGTGGGGTCAATCTCTTTTTGACCGCCCACATGAAAAAATTGCAGACGACCTTCAAAGCCAGCGCTCACGCGACATGCAGTGGAGAACAAAAGCTATGAAAACGCATCGGTTTTGGACTTCGAGACCTGGTGATTCTCGTCGAGATCACCCGTCGGAACTCGCTCCATCGACCGCTGCGAGGTACGCATGCCTCGATGAAAAAGCGCGATCTCTGAATTCGGTGAATCCAGACCGGCCTCTAGAACGCGATGAGCAACGCGCGGGTCGGCCTCGCCACAGGTGTAAAAATCGACGGCCGCATAGTCCGCCTCGGGCCAGGTATGAATCGACATATGCGATTCTTCGAGCACGAGCACGACGGTGACACCCTGGGGTGAGAAACGATGGCTCACGGCCTGCACCACACCGACCTGCGCAGCATCCGCAGCCCGTTGCATCAGAGCTTCGAGCCGCTCTACGTCATCGAGCATACCGCTGCGACAGTCGTGATATTCGGCGAGAAGGTGTCTACCAAAAGTCGTGTGCATGCCTGTCACCTACCACAAGACCGCTGGAAACTCAGCTCAACAGTTCGGGGATGGTACCTTGGACTTCTCCGAGTCCGGTCTCATTGACGCCAACCGCATTCATGCAGGTCGTGAGCACCTGGGCAGGGTGCGCGCCGTCGGTCGCGACATGAATCCCCGCGTTCAGGCCTCCTGCGTGGCCGGCCACGAGCATCGCCATCCGCTCGGTGCTGTGCGTGCTGTTGCCTGCATCGTCGAGCGGATCGTACCCGTGACCGCCCTCACTGAGATAGATGATCACTGTGTTGTCGAGCATCGTTCCACCGGCCTCGGGCGTGTCAGCAAAGCGCTTCACCATGCCGGCCCAGCGATCGATATGCCAGCGAATCCCGTCACTGACCGCTTCGGTCGATCCTGTAGCGTGCCCGACTTCGTGCAGATCGTAGGGCACGCCAATCAATGGAAAGACGTTCATATGCGACTGCGCCATCGTGTACTGCAGCGAAGCCACGCGCGAGATATCGCAGGCCATGGCCATGTGGACGAGCTCACCAAAGACATCTGCACGCAGATCTTCATCTGAATACCCTGCGGCCGTGTCGAAATCGTCTCCTCCCGTACTCGACTGGTTACCACCGATCGCCGGATCCATGCCCGGATCGTCCGGGGACGCACAGATGCCCTCCTGCACGGGCGGAATCGCGTTCACGCGTTCTTCGAGAGCGCGAATCTGGGCGAGATGTTGCTCCATACGAATACGGTCATAGGCACTTAGATTCGGTACGAGCCTCTCGTAGGAGCCACGCACCAGATCGAGCACGCTCTTGCGGGCCTGCAACATGAATTCGGCCTCAGCTTGATCCCCCGGATCAGGAGGCGTAAAGCCTTGAAAGAGCGAATCAAAAGCCTGTTTGGGGCTCACGGTTGCGTCGATTCCCTGGCCATCGCCACGATACGAAATGAGTTCGCGACCGTAGGGGGCACTGACGTCGAGATACCAGGAAGCCTGAACTCGATAGATGAGCGAGGGCTGGATGGTATCACCCGCAATCGCATCTGCGACGACCTGGTCTGACGTGATGCCACGCACAGGCCGCCCATCACGCACCGAGCGTACGCCGCTCAAGAGTGGGCTCAGTGACGCAATATGGAAGTCATCGTGACGTCCACCCGGGGGCGAGGTCCCACCATTTCGCCGCGCCCAGTCAATCTCGAGCCCCGAAACGACAGAGACATGCTCCTGAACACCCTGCTCGCCGAGTGGCTCGAGGGCGAGCTTCAGGTCGTATCCCGGACCGGTCGCATCCGGCACCATCATATTGTGAATCGGGTCACGGTCGGCACCCAGCGAGTGACCGCCGAAGCACACGATGTACCTTGTCGGTGTGCTCTCACCATCTTGCGCGTAGGCCTCGCCGTTTCCGTCGAGCATACACTCGAGGACGGGCAGTGCGATCATCGTCCCGCCAAGCCCTCGCAGAAATGTTCTTCGATTGAGCTGAAAGTACTTCATGGGTTCACCTCGGGGTCCGCGACGCGGCGGTAGAGGAATGACTCCGATCCGGCCACGGCGAGTACGAGTTCGTCGAATCGGTGATCGCTTTCGGCAAAGGCCTCTCGCAGCTGCGCTCGGGTGCTCTCATTCTGTGCGTCGGGCTTTGCAGCGGTCGCGAATTGATAGATGCGGTCGACCAGGCAGTACTCGAGTCGGCGTGACTCGACAAGCTTTTCGCCCAACTCGCGAGGACCGCCGAAATTGCCCACGCCCAGCAGATCGCCCTGCCCTTCGATCACACATTCGGGCTCACCGACGTCGGTCTCACGATATCGGCCGAATTGATCATAATGTTCGAGCCCGAGTCCAATCGGATCCATCTGCGAGTGACATAC
>CAYFTY010000604.1:0-3585 GCA_964346045.1 uncultured Bradymonadales bacterium
TGTCCCTGGAAGGTCTCGATGAGATCGGTATCGTCGATGATCTCGTAGGTCGTCTCCATGTCGACCGGATCGTTCGAGACGTTCCACGAGCCGAGGATGAAGTCCGAAAATGCCGGCCGCGTACTTTCGGTGACGCTATTCTCGCTCCAGCGATCGTCCGACGAAAAGTAGATGTTCACATCGCCATTTCCGCCAAAATCGTCATTTTCAGCGGCCGTGGCGCGCAGGGTGAGCGAACGGATCACGATGTCATTCGGGAGCGACGAGAGGTCGAATTTCAAGAGAGCCGCCGAGCGATTTCGGTCGATGACCACGGCCTCTTCGGTGCCGTAATTCTGGTCGGGAGCCGCCCTACTCACATGGGCGTCCTCGATGACGGCGAGGCTCGCCGTCGGACATTCGACGAGTCCTGTACTGCCGCCGACACATCGACCGCATGCGTCGGTCAAGGCCTCGCCTCCGAATTCGCCGTTGCAGTCCTGTACGCAATCGTTCCCCGGGTCGTCGTCGCAGACGCCGCACATATCCTCGACCGCGTCTCCGCCAAATTCACCGGCGCAATCTTCGACGCAATCGTTCGAGGGGTCGTCGTCGCAGACACCGCACATATCTTCGACCGCATCACCACCGAACTCGCCGGCGCAATCGGCCACGCAATCATTGGTGGGATCGGCATCACAGACGCCGCATTCGTCTTCGACCGCGTCTCCACCGAATTCACCGGCGCAGTCCTGCACACAATCGTTGGTAGGATCGTCATCACAGACACCACATTCATCTTCGACGGCACTTCCACCCGGGGTCCCCGCGCAGTCGACCTCCTGATTATTCGTATTATTCGAATTATTTTGTTCGTTATTCGAACTCACCGATGGACTTTCGTCCGAAAGATTGCAGCCAAACGCAAGAATTATCAGCGAAAAGAGCAGCACGACGCGCTTCATGAAAACCTCGATTGAACGGATCATGCTCGGACACTAAGGACTTCGCGTAGTCGGGTCAACATCCATGAATCAAAAGTCTTCGATACTGCTCCCCGATCCGGGATAGATATCCAGACCATAGGGATTGAGCGGCTGACCCAGTGAGACCTCGATATCGCTTCCCCATTTTTCAACCGAAAGGAGGCTGTCGTTGGCACCCTCGTATTCGAAATACTCCATGCGAACATCGTTTCGCCGCCGCGTCTGGCCATGCCGCGTCACACTGGCGCCCCCAGACTCCTCGCGGGTGAAGACCTCGCCCTGGTACTCGATCGTCTCGGGCGGATGGGCATCGATTTCAAAGTCTTCCAACTCGGTCCAGAGCACGACTTCGAGCTCGTCGTCCCACTCGACTGAGAGCCACTTCACATCCTCGCCGTCCTTGAGCATGAAGGTATCCCACGTCCAGCCATCTTCGTCGTATTCGAGATGTCCCTCGTCCATATAATCGCTTCCCAGGTACGAGACGATGTCGCCGATTCTGAGGTTGTCGACGGTCACCTTCTCGCGCTCGGACTCGAGGTAGCCGGCCGGTTGCGACTCGCCGGTGAGCTGCGCGTGCTCGCGCTCCATGAGTTTTGTTTTGCGATAGAAATAATAGGCCATCGACCCAAAGGCAGCGGCGATCATGGCGGCAATCACATAGGTCACGTCGGCTCCCAAATTCTGGTGTAGAACGCGCGAATCATAATGTCTCGGCCCCGTTGATGGAAGCCCAATGGGCTCACCATCACTCGGCGAGTCTCAGGTCGATCGCCGCACGCCGTTCTCCAAAGATACCAAAGGCGGCGGCGAGGGTCGTCACAAAGCGCACCTCGGTATCGTCGAGGTCTGAGTCGGCATCGACCATGCTGGCGACGAAATAATAGAGTTCGTCTCGCAGCCAGTCGTCCGAGATACGTTCAGCGGCTGACTTGCAATAATCCGAGATGGCCATTTCGACGTCGTGCTCGTCGAGTTCGAGATAGGCACCGAGGCGCTCGTGAGCGTGCTCATCGGCCGAGATATCGTCTCTTCGCCAGTTCAGCACGCTGATGAACGAGTTCAACACGCGTTGTTCTTCGTCGGCGAGCGCGCCATCGCTGGCCATTGCAAAGGTAAGAATATCGATGATTGCTTCGGTGGTTTGCTGATCGTATTGCTTGAGCTTCAGTCGCTCGGCGAGGTCCATGAGAATCGCGTGACTCATCTATGACTCCGGGCTGGTTGGGATTGGCGACCAGTGTTGCTCAAAATACTCACGCACGCCAGCTCTGCCCGTTCTTGAAGAACTGGCTTTTTCGCACAAGCCGTTGCACACTCTCGCCAGAGTACCCAAAAGCCATGACACCAGACGATCCACAACCCGAAGAGCGGCGCACCGGCATTGCAATGCTCACTGATTTTCACCTCATTCGCGCGGCACAGATGGTCGTTGCTCTCGGGGTTCTCTGCGCGATGCTCTACATCGCCGCCCCGATCTTGATCCCGACGATGCTCGCGGTCTTCCTCTCGTACGTGCTCTCGCCGCCGGTGAGCGCCCTGGTGAAGCTGCGTTTTCCCGGCACGAATTTCCAAATGCCGCGAGCTTTCGCGGTACTCATCGTCGTGAGTCTGGCGGTGGGTCTGCTCACCGTTCTGGGAATCTTCATCGTCAACGAGGTCGTGCAATTCGCAAGCGAGCTGCCTCGGTACGAAGACCAGATCTCGTCGAACCTCGCCAATATTCGCGATCGGCTCATGGATATGCAATCGCAGCTCGAGTTGTATTTACAAGAGCTGCGTGCCGAGCAGGGTGCACCGACCCTCGATCCTCAAGCACCACCGCCCGAGCCGCCCCCGACGCAGGATGTCAGCGGACTCATCGAGCAGACCTCGTCTCTGTGGAGTTCGGTGACAGGCTACGTCTTTGGCAGCATCACCTCGCTTTTGACCTTCACCGGTCAGGCGCTGATGTGCCTCTTCGTCCTCTTTTTCATCCTCCTCGAGGGGCCGGTGCTCAAGACCAAGGCCATCAACCTCGCGGGCGACAGTCTCAAGCGGCGCCGGGTGATGCTCGAGATTTTGCACAACGTCAACGAAGACGTGCAGCGATATCTCTTCAACCGCGTGATCACGAATGCGATTCTTGCGCTGGTGGTCGGGGGCATCTACTGGATGTTCGGATTGCGCTACGCCTTCTTGATGGGCGTTTTTGCCGGCATCTTCAACTTCGTACCCTACGTGGGTCCGGCGGTCGGCTCGGTCTTTCCGGTGCTCGTCGCTTACATCCAGTTCGGTAGCTGGGAGCCGGTGTTCTGGGTCTTCTTCATCTATGCGATGACCACGGGCCTCGAGGGCAATATTCTGACGCCGATCGTGCTCGGCCGTCACCTCAAGCTGAACAGCCTGGCGGTGCTCCTGGCATGCATCTTCTGGGGTTGGATCTGGGGCCCGATCGGGCTCTTTCTCGCCGTTCCCATCATGGCCGTCTTCAAGGCGATGTCCGAGCACGTCGACTCGATTCGGCCGGTCGGAGAGTTACTCCGCGGCTGAGGCGCCTCAGTATTCGGCCAGGAGCTCGCGGCGAGGCTTTCTGCTTCGTATCATGGCTTGACCAGAGACAGCGGCTGTCCAGATGACC
>CAYFTY010000605.1:0-3581 GCA_964346045.1 uncultured Bradymonadales bacterium
AGGGCGCACACGCAAGACCTCGATCGATGCGTCGTTGCCCCCGGCGGCGCGTCGCTGCCGCGTCCGCATTTCTGCGCACTCTGGGAGCTCCTCTTGTGACCTTGTTCGAGGCCGGAGCGCAGGGCGGATCGACCCGAACCCCCTGTAGCCTCTGTGCAAAAAATTGCTAAATTGCCGGCTGGTCGGCAGTGCACCTGACGATGCGGCCCAGAGAAAGGATCTGAACCTTTCGGGGTGGTTTGACACTCAAAAGCAGGGGTCTGTACCCTTGCGCGTTCAAAGATGGCCCGCCTCTGACCACGGCAATTCGTAATTATGGCCAAATTCAAAGAGCCTGTCGTACATCATCATCTCGTCATGGTTCACTGCCAGACTCCCGCAGTCTTGCAGGAGACCCTGGCTCAGCTCGACATCGACGACGTTCCTCACCAGCAGCTCGGTGCAAAAACGCTTCTGGTGCCCAAGACGCACCTCGAAGTCGTTGTGGATAAGCTCCATGAGATCGGCGTCTTTCCGTCGATCGTGGGCGATCCGTCTCTGCCCAAGCCTGAAGAAGAGGCGACCGAGGACGCAGAAGCCGAGGAGGAAGCCGATGCGTAGTCGCACAGAAAAACGAACAGGCCCGCTCGAGCGGGATGAACTCATGGCGCTCTTCGATCGGGGGTACGCCCATGCCTCGCGTCGCTGGATCGGCAAGGTCTGGGCACAGGGCGGCGATGCTTCGGCCGAAGAGGTCTGCACCGTGCTCGAGGATCAAGAAAAGCTCGAGCCGCGCTACCTGGATGTGCCCGAACTCGGACAGGTCGCCCTCGAACTCGTAGCCGCAGCCGGCGGTCGCATGCGTGGTGAGAACCTGCGTCGCGACATGCTCTTGAGCGGTCTTGGAGATCAGCGTGACGTCTTGCGCGAGCTCATGGAGCGTGGCCTTCTGATTCCAGTACCGGCGGCCGGCGAAGTCGACCTCGATCTCGAGATTCAGCTCGAGCAGGGGACCTATCTGCAGCGTGATGTGACGCTGCCCGGCGTCGCCATGGACTTTTTCGATGGTGAAGAGCCTGACGCCGTCTCGCATTCGAAAGTCGACGGCGATGCCGAGATCGAATTCCACGGCAGCACTGGTCTGTTGGAACTCAACATCCTGCATGTCGGCCGTCTCTTACTCGATAACGCGCTACGCCTGAATAAATCCGGCGCGCCCAACCGACGAAGCCTGGTGCGTTTTGCCCGGGGTATCGTCTTTCCGGGAGACGTGAATGAGGCCGGCGAAGAAGGCCTCGACGTAAGCGATGGTGAGCAGCTCGATTACATCAGCTTTGTGCTGGGACTTGCCGGCGAACTCGGCATCGTGCGCCACGTCGAAGGGGCACTCGAAGGCGACGCCGAAGCCCTCCATGATTATTTCACGGCAGATACGACGCAGCGTAATAAGGCGCTGCTGGAAGCATTTCGCAACCTCAAATATTGGAATGAGCTGCGCTCGTCGCGCCTCGACGCCAAGACCGACGAGGGTTTCGACGAGCACGTGTCTCTTGCCGAGCCTACGGGAGAAGCGCTCGTCGCCGTGCGCGGATACGTGATTTCGGTGATCAAGCGGGCACGCTTTCGCGACTGGACCCGGCAATCGGCTATCCGCGCCATGTGCCTCAAGCTCGATTTACCCTTTCTCGAAGAAGCCGTTCGCAAAGGCGCACCCGAGTCGACCCCGCGTGATTACGTCGATGCCTTTCTCGAGCGTGGATTGCGCTGGCTAGGAGTCCTCGACGTCGGTCGCGCCAATCGCTCGAAGGTCTTGAAGTTCACCGAGCGTGGCCTGGCGGTACTGGGCATGGACGAATACGACGAGAGTCAGTTGCGTCCCGAGCAGTGCATGGTGGTGCAGCCCAATCTCGAGATCATGCTCTTTCTCGACGCGGCGCCCATGTCGACGATCTACGAGGTCTATCGCATGGCCGAGCGTCGCAAGCTCTCAGACCGCGTCGCCACCTTTGCGCTCACGCCCGAATCGGTGCAGCGCGGCTATTCGCTGGGGCTCGACGCCGAGACGGCGACCGAGCTTTTGGAATCTTCGTCGGCAGCCCCGATTGCCGAATCGATCTCGTTCCAGCTCAGCGATTGGGAGCGTCAGCATCTCAAACTCAAGGTCTACGCGAGCGGCATTTTGTTGCGACATCCAGACCCCGATGGGTTCGACCTGGCGTGGGGTCAGTTCAAACACGACTGTCGCGATGATATCGAGTTCATCAGTCTTGGACCGACCTCGGCTTTTGCGAGCGATATCGACGAAGAAGCGCTCAAGAAGTTCATGGACCGCAATGACGGCATCAAGATCGACTACGTCGGCGAAGTGCCGCCGTCGTTGCATTTCGTCGATCCATTGACCGTGATGGTCGACCCGGTGCGCTGTGACGTCGTGACCTGGTTCGAGCTGCATAATATCGCGCAGGAGCTCGAAGAAGATGCCATGGCCGACTCGCGCTTCTACGAGCTGCATATCGACATGATCCAGAAGCGCTGGCCCGACCATCCCCTCGAAGAGGTCGTGCATTTCCTCGAGCCGCGCGTCGAAGGTGGTCTGCCGCCAGGCCAGTACCTGACGCTGCGGGCCGCGCTCGTCGGTGTTGCCGAAGCCGAGATTCGCGAAGAAACCACCGTCATCGTGCTCGAAAACGACGAAGACGGCGACATTTTCGCCCGCGTCGAAGAGGTCGAAGGCCATGTGCTCGAACGCCTCGGACCGCGTGCGTTTGAGGTTCGGTCGGATACGCTCGCCGAGCTACGAGAAGTTCTTTCGGAACTCGGGATCAAAGTGTAGCGGTGTCTGAGATCGAGGACGGGCTGGCTTCGGACCCCTGCGTTTCGCCGAATAAAATCCGTTCATGACGCGAACCAACTCACGCACGCTAGCGTGTGGAACGATGCAGATCCGAAGCGTCCTGTCCGCGCCGATAAAGAAAAACTGATGGCATCCACTTCCGCTTGTTGCCCTTCTGAATCGGACTCGGATTCCGAACGGACTCGGATTCCCAACGGACTCGGCGCAGGCCCTCGACTTCCCTCGAACTCGCACCGGTCGAATACATGCGTGCGCGTCTCGAGGCTTCCGTGACTTGTGTAGACGCGTCGGGACGGGCTCAAAACGAGCCGATTGCTGGTCTCGCGAGCCCGGATAAAGCCAAAAATTGCATCAGCGGGAAGACGACCGAGCAGATACTCAGAAAGAATAGCAGCCCGGCGGTGCGGATTGGTATCTCTGGCAGTAGATTCGAGAGTCGGACGCTGTTGAAGTCCCGATTCTATGCGGCCGACCGACAGGTGGGTTGATCTGCCCAAACGTTCGGTTCAGTCTGGCGATTGAGACCATATTGCCACGCGCCATATCGGCCGTCGGTCCCCACTCGGTGCCCACATGGCTTCTTCGAAATGCTCCCGTAGGCATTGGGTGGCCGAATCCGAGATTCGCCCGGCGACGAGAATTTGCTCCGGAGTGCCTTGCCGGTCGAGGACGACACGTGCTTCGGCAGGGCCATCCAACGAGCACGGAGGCCGGGGAATCTCATCTTCGTAACGGGCTGCACTTCGCA
>CAYFTY010000606.1:0-3573 GCA_964346045.1 uncultured Bradymonadales bacterium
GCTCGGTCATCTTGTCGACCGTGGGCTGGCTCACCACCGAGACCGATGCGGTCTGCACGAGGTACTGATTGCCCTCGGTGCCGAATTTCTGCACATTCGCATCGGGAAAACCCGCTTCGGCAGCAGCGGTACGCACCTCATCGGCGTTCACACCTTCACCGAAGTGCATGATGATGTCGGTTCCGCCCTTGAAATCGATTCCGTAATTCGGCCCGATGATGACGAGCACCGCAAACGAGCTGAGGATCAAGATCGACGAGAGGATCGCGAAAGATTTCGCCTTCCCGAGAAAGTCGACAAATAGGTCTTCTGGTACAATTCTAAGCATAATTCATTCCTTCACGGCGCTTGGCCGACTCAGATGCTAACTCTCTCTTCGTTGGTAGCGATGCCACTGTCGAAGAGCAGCCGTGAGATGAAGACGGCCGTGAAGATGGTCGAAACAATACCGATGAGCAGGGTCACAGCGAATCCTCGCACCGGGCCCGTGCCGTATTGAAGGAGCACCAGACCGGCGATTCCCGTCGTGACGTTGGCGTCGATGACAGCGCTGAGTGCCTTCTCGAAGCCAATGTTCACTGCCTCTCTTGGTTTCATCCGGTTGGCTTCCTCACGAATACGCTCGAAAATGATGACGTTGGCGTCCACGGCCATGCCGATCGTCAGGATGATACCTGCGATTCCGGGCAGTGTGAGCGTCGCGCCGAGCGTCGCGAGCACGGCCATGATGAAGACCATGTTGAGGAAGAGAGCGATGGTCGAGACGAAACCGCTCAGGCGGTAGTAGATGAGCATGAAGATGACCACGAGCACGAGGCCGACCAACAGGGCACGCGAACTCTTGTCGACACTGTCGCTGCCCAGCGAGGGACCGACGACCGTTTCGAATTGCTTTTCAATGGGAGCGGGCAGGGCGCCATGACGAAGAACGATCACGAGGTCCTCGGCCTCGGCGAGCAGTTCACCGTAGGACTGCAGTGAGCCCATCGTAATCTGAGCTCGACCACCGGGGATCGAGCTCAGATTACGATGGGCTCACTGCAGTCCTACGGAATCTGAGCTCGACCACCGGGGATCGCTTCGTTGAAGACCGGTGCGCTCTGCACGTTGTCGTCGAGCATGATCGCCATGCGCTTGCCGACGTTATTCGCACTGAGCTCACCGAAGATATCCGCCCCTTTGGAGTCGAAATTCAGCGAGACATACGGCTTGTTGAAGCGCTGGTCGACGGCTGTCCGTGCTTCCTGGATGTAGTCACCCGTGAGTTCGACCTCACGGAAAATATAATAGCTTTTCCAGTAGCTCTTCGCTTCGTCGAGCTCGGTCTTCTCAGCATCGAGAAAGACGGGGTGATGCTGGTAGCCGATGATATGAGTCTCGGGCACTCGGCCCTTGAAGAATTTTCGCAGCGCCTCTTTGTCGCTGTGCGTGACGCTTCGGTAGCCGCCGTCGATCACTCGGAGAGCGAACCCCTGCGGGAGCTGCCCCGAAAAGCGATTGAAGAATGCGTTGGTGCCATCGTCGTCGACCATGCGAAATTCGAGCTGCGCAGTCTGACCGATGAGCTTCTTGGCACGGTCGACATCCTCTTCTTTGAGACCCGGAAGCTGAACGACGATATCGCTCTGTCCCTGACGCGTGATGCTGGGCTCGGAAACCCCGAGCGCGTCAATACGCTGTCGGATGGTCTCGATCGCCTGCTGAATTGCAAAGTCTTTGGTCTCTGCAACGTAGTCTTCGTCGACCACCAGGTGAAAGGCTCCGCCGCTCATCTCAACCTTCTTGAGCGACTGGAAATAGCTCATGATGTCTTCATTGAGCTTGTCGGTCTCGTCGGGATTCGCAAAATCGACCACGATGAAGTCTTCACCGTATTCGTGCGTGACCTCGACGGCGAGCCCCTCGTTCGTGTCGACGAGTCGCGTCTGCAGGTCATCGGCCATGCGGTCGAGCTTATCCTGAACGGCCTTGTCGACCAGCACGTGGTACTGCATCAGCAGGCCACCCTGAAGGTC
Organism: uncultured Bradymonadales bacterium; assembly: GCA_964346045.1. Taxonomy (GTDB): domain Bacteria; phylum Myxococcota_A; class Bradymonadia; order Bradymonadales; family Bradymonadaceae; genus CAYFTY01. The sequence continues at coordinate 2,016 of CAYFTY010000606.1, forward strand.
GAGGCCGAGCGTCAGCGGCTCGGTGTCGTGCTCGAGAATCCACTGCCAAGCGGCGTCGTTGGCGCGTGGTATTTCACCGTCGAGCGCTCCATCTTCCAGATCGAGGAAGGTTGGAAGCAGCCCGTAGATGGCTCCCACGATCGCAAGGATGACGACTCCCCAGCGTATCTTATTCGAACTCATGTTGCAGTCACTCCGTGACGGTCATTCAAGACCGCATCGAGGCCTGACGGCCTCAGTATCCAATCATTTCAGACGGCGAACGCCTCACCATTTCTTCTTCTAATCATCGTCTTCCGACGAATCATCGCCTTTCTTGGAATCTTCGTCTTTCTTCGAAGTATCGCCTTTGTTGAGCGCGTTTTCCTTCGAACCCTGGATGCTGCGTCGCAACACCTTGAGCTTGGTACCCTTCCAGATTTCGAGGGTGATGACATCCGTATCGATGGACGTCACCTTTCCGAGGATTCCTCCGACCGTGACAACCTCGTCACCAACGCTGAGACGGTCCAGAAACTCCTGCAATTTCTGACGCTCTTTTGATTGCGGGCGCCAGATGAGGAGATAGAAGATAAAGAAGATGATCCCCAGCGGCACGAGCATGCTCGTGAGTTGTTCGATTGGCCCTGGTGCTGCGGCCTGTCCAAGGATGAGGATCATATTGACGGCTTGCATGAATGGTCGCTCTTCGTCCGTAAAAACGGGCTCGGAAACCGAGCCCATCAGGTTCGCCCTGTGTTCATACCCTCGATCCGACGCACGCCCTTATGTAGACGGCTCTTTCAAGGAGGCAACGCTTTAGCAACGATGAAAACGGAGGTCAAGCTGCACCCGCCCCCTGGATTCAGCGCGCGCCTTTCTCACGCTTTTTTGCGTAGTATTCCCGACGATACTCGTCGAACTCTCCGGCGATAATCGCCTTGCGGGCCCCACGGGTCAGTTGCAGGTAGTAGTGCAGGTTGTGCAGGGTACAGAGACGCGCAGCCAGGATCTCACGGCTCTTGTAGAGGTGGCGGATGTAGGCTCGTGTGTAGTTGCGGCAAGTGTAGCATTCACAATCGGGATCGACCGGCCGTAGATCCTGGGCGTACTGGGCATTGCGGATCACGACTTTTCCGCGCGTCGTGAGGCACTGACCGTTTCTCGCGTTTCGCGTCGGTAGTACGCAGTCGAACATGTCGATCCCGCGTGCAATACACTCGATCAGGTCGTCGGGCTTGCCGACCCCCATGAGGTATTTGGGTTTCTCGGAGGGCATCATCGGCGTCGTGAATTCCACCGTCTCGTACATGGCCTGATTGGCCTCGCCCACGCTGAGCCCACCAATCGCGATCCCATCGAAGGGCAGATCGACGAGTGCCTCGGCATGATATTCTCGCCAGCGCTTGCTCGTGCCTCCCTGCAAAATCCCAAAGAGGGCGCAATCGGTGCGGGTGCGAGCGTCGAGGCATTCCTTTTCCCAACGAGTCGTGCGGTCGAGACTGGTCTTCATATACTCATCGTCGGCATCGTGCGGCGGGCATTCGTCAAAGACCATCATGATGTCGCTTCCGAGGGT
>CAYFTY010000607.1:0-3572 GCA_964346045.1 uncultured Bradymonadales bacterium
CCGAGTCTTCGGATGCATCGATAGGGCCCGATTCGTTGGTCCAGGAGTTCCACTATTCGTTCTGCATCTCGCGATGTTGGGCGAGCCTGGCGTTGATGAGTTTTGCAAGCCAGATCTCTTCTCCCTGCGAGAGCCCGAGGTCGAGAAGATACGAGTCGGAATTGGCCAAGCGTAACATATGCGACCCCAGCGAGGGGGGCGCCAGATTGACCTTCGAGGTGCAATTCAAGCGCATCACGCGATTCGACCCCGTGGTTCCTCCAAATTGGACCGGGGCAAAATCGACACTCTTTACTTCGTCGTAGGTTACTCGCGTCTCTTTGCTCCTGATGTACGGTGCCCACTCATCCGATGAGCTAATGTGCTCGCCCTCGTGGCCCATGCGCAGGGGCGGTTGGGTGATTCTCAAGAACTTCGATCCGAGTTCGATCTCGAGAGGGCGGGCGACTCGATGAAGGATGTAGATCAGAAGGAGGAGTCCGATGAAGAGGGGCCATCCGAACGCGGGACTCTGAGCTGCCATCAGAAGCACGATGAACCCGCTGAAGAGCAGCCCGAGTGTCATCGAAACAAGTCGCGCCCGGCGTCTCCATGGAGAGGAATCCCAGACGAGTACTCGGGGTGTCCTCACAATGATCGAATTCGGGGTCTCGACGACGTGGAGTTCAGAACCTCTCGGGACCTTGACGGGCAGGGTCGAAGAGCGCACGACGATGTCTCCGCCACTTGCGAGCGTCCGGAACTTCTCGAGCAAGTCGGCAGCCGAGTCGTCTCTCTCGTTGATGTCAGCGCGCGTCATGCGCCCGAGCACATATTTGAGTTGCGGCGATGCGACGAGCTCGTCGGCGTAGTCGAGCTCGAAGCCGTCCGAGGGAAGCTCGGTGGGAGGCTTGCGGGTCAGCAAGTGCACGAGTGAGATCCCGAGCGCATAGATGTCGCTCGAAGGCTCGGCGCGTCCCATCAATTGTTCGGGGGCCACGTATCCGGCGGTTCCGACGACCGTCGATCCACCTGTTTCGGTCATGACATCGGCCTGTACTGCCCCAAAATCTACGAGATACGGTCGTTTGTCTGGCCCGAGGATGACGTTGGCGGGCTTGATGTCACGATGCACGATCGGGGGCGATTTCTGGTGCAGATAGTCGAGAATTTCGAGCAATTGAATCGCGAGTTCGATCACCTCGTCTTCAGAGAACGATCCGCCGTCATCGATGATCTCCTGCAGGCTCTCGCCTTCGACAAAATCGCGAACGAGGCAGAGTTTGATCGTATGGCCTTCTTCGAATTCGAAGTGGTCTCGATACCCCGGGATATTGGGGTGGTCGATCGTCTCGAGTACGTTGGCAGACCTCTCGAAGAGCTCGGCGACTTTCCAATCGTCGGCGATTTCGACGTGGAAGACCTTGATCAGTACCTCGTCTCCATCCGGCGTGGTCGCGAGCCAGGTGGTAGCCTGTCCACCGGCGCCGAGCCGACGCGTAATGTGGTAGTCACCGATGAACTCATCCTGGCTCATTCAGGGACCTCGAAGCCGGCATGGACTCTAATCTGCCGCGCGACGTCTTTCGATTGGTCTCCAAGCGAGGGCAGCGACACGGTCTGCGTGGCGTCGAAGAGATGAACGCCTCCGCTCTCGGCGAGAACGTCGACGAGGTCGGCGACGACCATTTTGGATTCGCCTCGCGGAATCCCCAGGGATTTTCTCTCGACGGTGATTTCACCGCGCTCGAGTTCGAGGCGCCGTTCTCGGCTGTTCTGAAAAGCGACCAGGCCAAGCATGCCTCCCAAAAACAAAAACGGGAGGCCGAGTAGACCAAAGATTGGGTTCGAGAAAAAGCCGACGCCGCTGATCACGCCGGCAAAAAGAAGGCCCACACCCCCACGGAATTTGATCTTGTTTACGGGGTCATCCTCGATTTCCACCACGAACGCTCCATCCTCGTAGCGTAGCGCGATGCGCCCCTCGTCGAGCTCGTAGGGAAGCGGCTTCATGAGCGCGCTTTCTTCGCTCTGCGCCCGCAACTTCGCCCGGGCCTCGCGGGCCGACTCGTATCGTTGATGGGGCTGGGATTCGAGCATCTTTTCGAGGAGATTCGCAAGTCTCGGCTCGACCGTGACCTCGCGCCGAAACTGGAGTCTGAGTGCGACCGACTCCATCCGCGACGGGTGTATTCCCGAGGCGAGGTATATGGCAGTTGCTGCCAGAGCGTATTGATCGCTGGCGGGCGTTGCGCGCCCCATCAATTGTTCGACCGGCACGAATCCGCCGGTGCCGATGACCGTGGAACTTCCGGTCGACGCTGCGAGTTCGCTCTGCACGGCACCAAAGTCGATCAGGTGATATCGGCCCTCGGTGTCACGAATGATATTCTTGGGCTTGATATCCCGATGCACCACCGGGGGGCGGCGCGACTCGAGGTACACGAGGATCGAGAGCATCTGGTCGAGAAAATCTTCGAGCTCATCGTTGTTCCAGGTGACATCCTCATCGAGTAGCTCCTGAAGGTTCGCGCCCTCGACGTAGGTCTGTGCGAGAAAGAACTCCGGCGTTTCGCCCTCGGTCGAGAAAGCGTCGATGTAGCCGGGGATGCGATCATGCTCGAGCGCTCGAAGTGCGTTTCCCTCTCGCTCGAAGAGTTCGATGGCCTTCCAATCTGATGCGTCTGCCAGCGTGAGCCGTTTGAGCGCCACTCGTTCTTCGGTCTGGTGATCGAGTGCGAGGAAGGTTCGGCCCTGTGCTCCTACGCCGAGGGTCGATTCGATCTCGTAGCGCCCGGATACAAGTTCGGGATTCGATGCCATAGCCGCAGACTAACACGAATCGGCTTTCGCTCCAGTGGTTTTGCAGTCGCCTCCAACGGGATAGAACCAGCGTAAGGGAGACCGCAAAAATTCGCGTGCGCGCGCGAGAGTCAGCCTGCGCCACTGGCGAAATGTCACCTGACGCGAGCGAAGTGTGGTCAACATGGTCAGACAGAAACTCACGATGAAGTTCACAAAGCCGATGCCAAAGACGCCGAAGAGCCCCCAGATCAGTAGATTCTGGTTCAGGAGTTCGGGGCTCGACGCGATGGCGACGCCGAGGTTTGCCGACGAAAACGCAATGTGGCGAATATCGAAGGGAAGGCCGAGCAACAGGCCGATCGTGCCCGCCGTACCCAGAAACGTGCCCAGTGCGATATTGCCCACGATCATTCGCTGCGTTTGATGTCTGGTCCAATCGCCGGGCCTTCGAAGTCCTTACTTGACGCGGGTGCAATGTTGGCGTGCCATGGTGCCATGCGAATCGTCGTCCTCATTCTCGTGCTCGTTGCAGCTCTGGTCGCGTGCGATCGCGGCGAGCCCGTGGCACAACGCTCCGACGCTTCTGGCGATGCGCCTGATCTCAAGCCGGCGGTCTCGAAAGCCCACGAATTCGTACGCTCGTCAGCCAGTGTCGCGCGCAACGAGGTACGACCCGCTTTCACCACGATCCCGGCCGACACGAAATTGTCGTTCTCGCGAGATGGTTGCATCGATGATTGTGACGATGTCGAGCTTTCGATCGAGGCGTCGGGCGAGGTGCGGCCATC
>CAYFTY010000608.1:0-3565 GCA_964346045.1 uncultured Bradymonadales bacterium
CGATGAACGACGCCGGCAGCAGATTGAAATAATCGATCGTACGAAACGCCTTCAGGTACGCCCAGCGCATGAGGGGGCGGGGGAAGAGGCCGAAGAGGTTGTATTCACGATCTGCGTAGGTCTCTTTATCCGATCGCTGGACATGGACCTTGGAGTCGATGGCGCGACACAAATCTTCAAAGCTCTGGTCTTCGCGGATGTACTCTTTGACGACGGCGATTTTGGATTCGTTGTCGCCTCGCTTCCTCTTCATGCTGAACGAGATTTCCTGCTTTTTGCGCTGGTACATCCGATGGCCCGTCACGAATTTGTTCATCTCCGGCGTTTCATGCAGACCCCGCGCCGCAGCGCCGACAAGAACGTGCATCATGCTGCACGGGAATTTCTCGGATGCTTCTTCGAGATAGTTGGTGAACTGCTCGGAATCGATCTCGTAATCAAAGTACACAACCGATTCGTTTCGGGTCGGCATCACGTACCACATCATCCTCCGATAAGGATGATGGTCGGTGATCATCGTCCCATCGGGCCGTGAGGTCTTCAGATGCAGGAGCACCCAGACGACAAAGAGAATTCCGGCGACGATTCCGACGTATGCGATTGGACTCATGGGCCTTCCTCTCGAGCTTGACGCGCCGTCTTAGCCCGGGACGTGCTTAGAAAGCAAGCAACCGCTCATCCAAGAGCGTCTTCGAGCAGCCTGCGCCACTTCGGCCAGATATGAGCCCAACTCCATTCCTGCATCGATGGTGCTTCGCGCCCGTCACGCATTAAGGATTCGAGCTTTGTGGCGAGTGTTCGCGCTTCGAGTTCCGGTTGCTCGGGGGTCGAATCGTAGAGGAACTCTCGTTCGAAAAACTCCGGGTAGGCCAATCGATTCGGTAGCACGGGTGTGGCGCCTCGGGCTGCGGCTTCCATCACCGCCAGTCCCTGGTACTCATGCAGAGAGGTCGAGATCACGAAATCGCTTTCGTCGAGAGCTTCGAGATAGTCCTCTCTCTTTTCCTGGTAGCCCCAGCGACGAATGCGTTGTTCATGGCGCTGATGCGCGGCTTCGAACACTGCCGGTGCATTTCGGAATTGTTGGCCGACGATGTTGAGTCGGAAATCGAGGTCTCGCTCGTCGAGTAAGTCGAGCGCATCGAAAAAGGTTTCGGGAGCCTTGTCCCACTCCCAACGGTGATTCCAGAGTAGGGTGGGTGGCGTTCGGTGCTCTGTGGGACGAGGCTCGAAGAACTCGTCTTCGAGCCCTACCGGCAGCACGCTCGCACGCTCGAGAGCCGGGCCCGGATCGAACGCATTATAATCCGGCATGCGAGCCAGAAATTTTCGGGCTCCCTCGAGCAACGAGTCTCGATTGAACTGGGAGTTGAACACGAGGACATCAGCCGCCAGAACTGCGTAGAGATCGCGGATCAATAAGGCCCCGTCTCGCTTTCTCTGGTCGACTCTCAGCGGGTATGCGAATTGATTTTCGTGGACGTACACGATCCAGGGGCACTTCGTACGGGTGAGACCGCGCAGGGTCGCGACATCAACCGCCGAGGTCGCGATAATGAGGTCCCAGTCCTTTGCCCAGAGGTCGGCGTCGCTTGCAAATTCCAGAGCATTCCCACGAATGCGCCAGCGGAAGTGACGGGGCGGCAATGCTCGCGACTCGACCTGGTGGCCATCGGCGGTCAGCCGGCGTGACATCTCGATGCGCCAGCGCCGATGACTGGCCGCGTCGTAGCCAGATAGGAGCAGGATCACGGTGTAGGGGTAGCGTTGGAATCTTCGTTGGCGGTGCTCTCGGTCACATCTGACGCGGGTTCCCCTGCTTTTTTGTTTTCTTCGGTATCGTTGCCCGGCGTCTCTGAGTCGTCTGCGAGTTCTGTCTCTTGTTCGCTTTCTTCGAGTTCGAACGCGATATGCGTGATGCCTGCTTTCTTCGCCTCATTCATGAGCTCGACCATCATGCCGTGGGAGGCTTGATCGGATGTACGGACAATCACGCGCGTGCTCGAGGCGACGCTTTCGAAAAAGTCGCTGAGCGCTTCGGATTCGATGGGACCTCGTGGACCCGTGATGGTTCCGTCCGCGGCAACAGCAAGTGAGATGCTCGGCTCGGGAGCCTTCTCAGGCGTCGTTTCGGTCTTTTCGCTCGATGCCGTCGACTCGTCCTCGCGCGTGCTCGCCGCATAGATAGCGCCGGTCTCGTCTGACTCTTGCGTCTTGCGCGTGCGCTCGGTGGCGGCCTTCGAGGTTTCCAGGCCCGTCGGAACAAGACTCTTGGATTTGGATTGTGGCGCCGAGCACGCCATGGCGAGCCCAAGAAGGAGAACGATAGCGAGGATTCGAATCATGACTCAGCCGACCAGAAAAAGAAAAAGCGGTGATGCCGAGCACCACCGCTTTGGATCGGACCTGCAGGTCGAACTCAGAGACGCGGCGAGTAGTACTCGACCACAAGCTGTTCTTCGACCTGAACCGGAACGTCTTCGCGGTGAGGCTCGGCGGTCATCGTACCGGTGAGCGTGCCGCTGTCAAAGTTGAGATAAGAGGGCATGCGCAGAACCGGCGCAGCAATCGAATCCTGAATCATCGCCAGATTACGACTCTTGGGTCGCACCGAAATTTCGTGTCCGCTGAGGACGCGGTAGCTCGGGCGGTCGACTTTCTGACCGTCGACCAGAATGTGGCCGTGCACGACGAGCTGGCGCGCGGCCGGGATCGTCGGAGCAATGCCAAGTCGGAAAACAATGTTGTCGAGACGTTGCTCGAGAAGGCGCAACAGGACTTCACCGGCCGGGTCTTTCGAACGCTGGGCTTCGGTGAAGAGATTTCGAAGCTGTTTCTCGCTCACACCGTAATTGTATCGCAGTTTCTGCTTCTCATAGAGCTGCTTCTTGAATTCCGAGAATCGCTGTCGGCCCTGACCATGCTGTCCGGGAGGATAGGGTCGAGCTGCCAACTTGCGGGTGAGACCCGGAAGATCGGTGCTGAGACGTCGAGTAATTCGAAGGCGTGGGCCTCTATAACGTGCCATATTTCAACTACTATTCAGTGTGTTCATCCAGCGGTTGCACCCGGAGGTGAACCGAAACAGTTCCGATCCATTCGCTTCGTTCGAATTTGAAATCACGAAACGAGGGGCCAGACCATAGCAAAATAATTCGGGCGTGCAAGCGAAAAGTCCTCGAAGCGCCGCGATCACTGGATCATGACCGCATCTCCTAGATGCGCGACATCCTCAGGACCATAGATTCCGCGACGATCGTCTTCGACCGAGCAGCGTAGTGCAGCCATGGCGATCTGCGGGATCGGCAGGGTGTCCATATCCGAGACCCCCACCTCCTCGGAGACCACTCCCGGTCGGAGTACGACCACCTCGACATCCGCCGTGTCGTCGAGGGAAACCGAGCCGGCACCGCTTTCGTCGACGAAAACGACACGTCGAAGGCCGATATGTTTCGCGTGTGCGAGAACCTCGTCTGGATCGAGAGCCGAACCAGTGACGACGATCGCGTCGGCCTCCTCACATTCCTGGAGGCGAACGCCGCGCCACTGAACCCCGTGGGTCCAT
>CAYFTY010000609.1:0-3565 GCA_964346045.1 uncultured Bradymonadales bacterium
GGGCTGCACATTCTCGAATTCGATGAATTCCGGATTCACCGAGATTCGACCGCTGGTGTTGGGCCGCAGGAATACGATCCGTGCTGAACCATTTTCGACGATGCCTGCATTATTTTCGGCATTGGTCTCGACGACGAGCTCGCCGCAGTAGAAGTCAGCGAATTCAGGAGTGATATCCTCGGGCGCTTCGGGACACTGAATTTCAGGAGAGCCGCGTCGGATGAGCATTTCGAGAACCAGTCCGTCGCTAGGCTCGATCTCGATCGGCGCAGCCGGCAATCCTACCGATACGCAGTTGGCCGACTGCAGACAGATCTGCTCGCCATTGGACTGGTCACATTCGGAGTCCATCGTGCAGGACTCATCGGTCCGGCTCCACGAAACCAGCGCGTCAGGGGTGTTCACCAACTCGAGCCGGCTCACGCGCAGCGTCGCCCTCCCGGTGTTTCGGATCGTGATCGGAGGACTCTGCACCTGTGCACGGTCTTCATCCGTCGGTAATTCGAGGTCGATCTGACCGGTACTCGGCTCTTCGATCCCGAGTTCAGCGACCTCGGCACGCTGGAAGTTGTCGCCGTCTCCTCCACACGCCAGCGGGAAGGTCACGGCAAAGAGCAAGGCTGCGAGCCCGAGGGCAAATCGTGGGTTTTGATTCATTGAAAATCTCATTGAAATTAGGTTGTTCTGCGGCCTCAAAAATCTCAGAAGGGCCTGCGCGAAAAGAGACTATCCATGAGCCTCAGGCAATGCAAGGCCGGCCGGCAGCCTCTCACCTGAGCGCCCGCTCGCGCGTGCCGTTCCGTAAGCGTCGCCAATGCTGCGCATGGAAGTGCTTGAAAAATACGTGAACACTTGTTTAGTATACCAGTCGGAAAATTCTATGCGTGTGAAGCCCGTCGATAATCCTCCGAACCCCTGGCACACCAGCCACGTCGAATGGCTAGGTGAGCCACCGACTGCCGAAATGAAGGTTTTCGAGCAGGAAGCTCGCTCGATCCTCAGCGAAAATCAAAGCCCCGATATCCCTTTCAAATACGGTCTGAATCCTTATCGCGGCTGCCAGCACGCATGCGCGTATTGCTATGCGCGCCCTTCCCATCAATATCTAGATTTTGGCGCAGGCACGGATTTCGAACGCAAGATCATCGTCAAAACCAATGCGCCGGCTCTTCTCGAGGACCGTTTCATGCGGCCGTCGTGGAAGGGAGAGACGATCTGTATCTCGGGCAATACCGACTGCTACCAACCGCTCGAGGCCACCTATGAGCTCACGCGCGCCTGCCTGGCGGTATGCGAACGTTTCCGCAATCCGGTCGTCATCATCACCAAGGGTACGCTCATTCGTCGCGACCTCGACCTCTTGAGCTCGCTCGCCGAAAACTCGATGCTGAAGGTTTGGCTTTCCATCGGCTTCGTCGATGAAGACCACCGCCGGGCACTCGAGCCCGGAACACCGAGCATCAAGGCACGCTTCAAGACTCTCGAAATCCTCGCCAGAGAAGGCATCGAGGTCGGCGTTTCCGTGTCTCCACTGATCCCGGGCCTGAACGACTCACAGCTTGCCGAAGTACTCGAACGCGCGGCGGATTTGGGCGCAAGCGGCGCCTTCATGACCCTTTTGCGCCTGCCCGCTGAGGTCGCACCTGTCTTTGAAGCTCGGCTGCGAAAGGAACTACCACAGCGGGCCGACCGTGTGCTCAATGGCTTTGCCGAGTTACGCGAGGGGCAGAATCGCTCTGAGTTCGGCACGCGGATGGTCGGACGAGGGCCACGGTGGGAGATGATTTCAAGGCTCTTCGAGGCGGAATGCAAGCGGCTCGGACTCGGAAACCGTCAGAGTACGAGAGCCGACGAAACCACGTTCCGTCGGCCCGGTGAACAAATCTCACTATTCTGAGACCTAGTCTTTTCCGAAGAGCTTCGAGATAAACCCGCCCTTCTTTTTCTTCTTGTCGCCATCGGGCAACGTAAAGGTCGGTGCGTCGGTTGGTGGTGGAGGAAGTTCGTCTTCATCGCCGAGCAATTGATCGAGAATGTCGGCATTGGGGTCTTCTTCGGGAGCTCCCTGCTTTTCTTCGATCTCCTTCTGCGCCGATGCGAGAAGAGCCTCGAGACTCTCCTCGTCATCATCTTCGTTCTCTTCGAGAGTGGCCGCAGACCCGATATTCAGCGTAAGCTCAGGCTCGGACTCTTCGTCGTCGAGCGACCCGAGCAAAGTTTCGAGCTCGTGCGGTTCTTCGGGCTGCTCTTCTTCCTCAGAATCGTCGTCGAAGCCGGACGCATGATCTTCGTAAGGGCTTCTCTGAAAATCGATCAGAGCATCGAGCTCGTCGTCGGCGCCCGGCGCTTCGCCTTCTTCAGGCGCGAACTCTTGAGGCTCGGCAAGTAGCTCGCCGAGTGGATCGTCCTCAGGGGCTTCCTCACCTTCGTCATCCGTTTCGAACGCCCCTTCCTCACTCTCGTCTTCGAGGTCGAACGCCTCGTCTCCGGATTCGAATGCGGGATCCCCAAAGGCTGATTCGCCAGGCGAATCATCCGCCGGGTCCTCAAGCACGAATTCGACATTGGATTCCTCGGTGCCGATCTCATATTCCGCCGGCTCAGAGTCCTTCATCGGGTCGCCGACTGCATCGCCTGCCATGATCGCGGCAGCGGCTTCGACCTCGGCCGCGCTCGGTTCGGCGACACCTTCAGACTCATCGGCGGCGAGTAATTCTCCGAGTTCATCATCGTCGTCGGGAAGTTCGATCTCCTGCGATTTCAGGCTGGGCTCTTCGCCCCCGCCGAAAGCGCCACCGAGAAAGTCATCGGCTGCCTCGGAGCCCCCGAAAAGGCCATCGAACATCTCGTCGAATTCGTCCTCGTCGTCATCGCCGAACGAAAATTGCTGAAATTCTTCGAGCTCTTCGTCGCTCATGTCGTCGAACGCCAGAACCTGAAGACCGCCTTCAGTGCCGGCGAGTTTGCGCGGCCCATCCTCGCCTTCTGGCGCCTCTTGGGTCTCTTCGGAGCCTGCGACGACTTCGGCTTCAGCCGTCGGCGGCTCGAGTTCGCTGGCGTCCGGCGCCTCTCGTGTCGGAGGTTCAGAAAACTCGGCGGTCTCCTCTGAGGCAGCGGCTACCGGCTCGCCCTCTGGTTCTTCGGTGGATTCTTCTTCAGGCTCACTCTCGCGCTCTTCATCCCAGTCATCGCCGAGATCTAGCTCGAGTGCATCTTCTTCTTCTTCTTCAGGCGCGGCTTCCACAGCGTCGTCCGCGGCGGGTACCTCGGTCTCGGCGTCCCCTGGTTCAGCCACCGGGGTGGGCTGGGATTCTCGACCGCCTCGCTCCTGAGGCTCTACTCCGGGAGCGGTCTTTTTTTCTTCGGCCGTCTCATCGCCTTCCATGTGCGTTTCGAGCCCCGGGGCTCCGGCGCCTTTCTGAGCAACGATTCGGTCGACCAGGGCTTTGGAATCCTGACTCAGCTTTGTGAATTTGATGAGCATGCCGACGGGCGCCTTGGGATTGGCTTCGTCAGGGGCACGAACCTGCAGGACAGACCCTTCGCCAAGCAATGCTGTCGTGCC
>CAYFTY010000610.1:0-3565 GCA_964346045.1 uncultured Bradymonadales bacterium
GCCACCTCTTTGGAGATGACGTGCAGGTCCAGTCAGCCGGTTCGTCCCCGTCTCGCGTGAACCCTTTCGCCATCAAGGCGATGGCCGAGCTCGACATCGACCTCTCTTCGCATTCTTCGGATTCCGTCGAGACGATCGATCCCGATAGCGTCGACCTCGTCATCACGCTTTGCGCCGAAGAAGTCTGTCCGGTCTTTCTGTCGAGTGCGCCTAGAATGCACTGGCCGCTTCAGGACCCGGACCGCAAAGACGAAGACCTCACCGACGAAGAGCGGCTCGAGCACTTTCGCGTCGCCCGCGATAAGATTCGAGCCCGTCTCGAGGTGCTCGCAGCGCTGCGCGACATCCCTAAAGGACCAGATCCCGAAGAGTTCCATGCCAGCATTCGAGTTCCCGACCTTGCGCAGGGGGCCCGATTTTACTCGTGGCTGCTCGGCGTATCGCCCAAGGAGTGGACGCATCGCTACGTGACCTTCGTGAGCGAGGCTCTGACCACGAATTTTGTGCTGCTCGTCGACGACGGCAAAGAATTGCATCAGGACACGCTCTACCACCTGGGTGTCGGCGTCGGCTCGCGCCAGGCGGTGATCGATGCTCATCGGCGAGCCGAAGAGGCTGAGTGGACCATCCATAAGCCCGCGCGTACGACCTGGCACGGGACGCCGCTGCACGAGCTCTGGCTCAAAGATCCGGGAGGCAACCTCATCGAGATCTACGCCCGGCTGACCGAGGCAGAACTCGCCGAAATGCCTGACGACAAGGAGCCATTCTTCCTCATGCAAGCAGACCACGGACCGGAGTGACCATGAGCCGTCATGATCCAGCCCCACCCCGGTTGATGCGCCCGGATTTTCCGGAGTTCGAGATCCGGTCGGATCCGCCCAAGATCTTGATGCTCTACGGGTCGTTGCGCGAGCGCTCCTACAGCCGACTGCTGGCCGAAGAAGCCGCGCGTATTCTCGAAGGGCTCGGGTGTGACGTTCGCTTCTTTCACCCGGGAGATCTGCCGGTCAAGGCGCCCGGGCTCGATGACCATCCAAAGGTACAAGAGCTACGCGACCTCTCGCTCTGGTCCGAGGGCCAGGTATGGTCATCGCCCGAAATGCACGGCAACGTCACCGGAGTCTTCAAAAACCAGATCGACTGGATTCCACTCTCGATTGGCGCCGTGCGCCCAACCCAGGGTCGTACCCTGGCCGTAATGAAGGTGAGTGGAGGCTCGCAGTCATTCAACACGGTCAACACCCTGCGGGTGCTCGGCCGCTGGATGCGGATGCTCACGATCCCGAATCAATCGTCGGTGCCGAAAGCCTACCAGGAGTTCGACGACGACGGCCGCATGAAAGACTCGCCCTACCGGGATCGCGTCGTTGACGTGATGGAAGAACTCTACAAATTCACGATGCTCACGCGCGACCTTCAGGACTTTCTGGTCGATCGCTACAGCGAACGACGTGAGGCAGCCGCTGATGCGCTGCTCGATCCAGACAACCCGGGCCATCGCGTCGAGAAAGATGCTCTTTAAAGAGCGATGCCCCCACACAAAACCAGCGCAAGGAGATCTCGATGAAGAACATCAAAGTACTTGGAAGCGGCTGTACAAAGTGCCGTACCACGACGGATACCATTCGAACCGCGGCTCGAAGGCTCGGCATCGAGATCGAGCTCGAGAAGGTGGAGGATTTCGACAAGATTGCCAGCTTCGGCGTCATGGCGACGCCCAGTGTAGTCATCGATGGTGAGGTGGTTCTCACCGGCAGTGTTCCGACCGCGGACATGGTCGAAAGCTGGATCGCCTGAACCTTTTTAGTTGACCCTTAGAAGCGGAAAAGACCCATGAAATCCATCTATTCGAAGATCATACTTGCTGCGGTTGTGCTGGTCGTCGCGGGCGCTTTCCTTGTGCGTGCAGCAGGTAACGCAGATGCGCCGGTCGCGTCTGATGACGCGGCGAGCGGCTCGGCAACGGCGCCGACTCTGGTCGAACTCGGGTCGGATCGCTGCACCAGCTGTAAAGCTATGATCCCGGTGCTCGACGAGCTGCGAACGACCCACGACTGCGCCCTCGAGGTCGAGTTCATCGACGTATGGGACAAGCCTGACGAAGGTGAACGATTCGGTGTCACGGTCATACCCACGCAGGTGCTCCTCGCCCCCGACGGAGAAGAGATCACACGGCACACAGGCTTCTGGTCGGCCGACTCGATCCGAGCAGCCTTTGCCGAGAACGGATACGCGTTGGCCGACGCCGGGAGCTGCAATCCATGACTGAGCTAATCCTCGGGTGGGTCGAGTCGTCGACCTGGCTCGCCGTGATGGGAGCCTTTCTTTGGGGATTGGCCAGCATTCTGCTGAGTCCGTGCCACCTCGCGAGTATTCCGCTTCTGGTCGGATTCCTGGGCCGCGTCGAAGGCCAGACCTTGAACGGCAAGATGCTGTCGCTCTGGGTCACGGTTGGTGCGTCGGCAAGCCTGGTGGTCATCGCCGGTGTAAGCCTTGCTGCTGGTCGAATCCTGGGCGACCTCTGGGGCATCGGCCCATGGGTCATGATCGCATTTTTGATTCTGGCCGGGCTCGTTCTTCTGGAAGCGATCGATCTGCCCTCTGTGGGGCAATTGCGTCCTGACCGGGCTCGTGCAGGTGCGCGAGGCGCAGCCACAGCCGGGGGAGTTCTCGGCGTCACGCTTGGCCCCTGCACATTCGGCTTCTTTGCTCCGCTGCTGGCATTTGGGGCCGGACCTGCACCTCTCGGTCTCAGAGTGGCCACCCTGGGTTCTTTCGTCGTGGCGCATCTCGTCGCGACATGGACCGCGGGCGTTCTGGGCGGACGCGTGAGCGGCTGGATGCAGCGTGGCGGCCGTGTTGCAAGGGTTGCGAAGGCACTTGTAGGAATCGCTGCGATCGCGGTCGCGGTAGACATGATCATCCATATGCCCTGAATTCGCAGGTGCTGAGTTTCCGTCAGCGCCTGCATCGTAGCGAGGATCGCACCATGCACCAAACAACATACAAACTGGTCATCGGGATTTTCATCTTCGCCCTCGGGTACGGGTGTGCCTCGCCGAGGACTGAGAGTCCACAGGTTGATCCGGCTGAATCGATGGCGAAGTCCGGGCCTGATGAACCAGCGGTCGAGAACATCATCTTGATGATCGGCGACGGGATGGGGCCTCAGCAGATCGGATTGCTCGAAGAATACGCCGAGCACGCTCCGAATTCGGTCTATCAGGGCCGCTCGACCGCGATATCGAGGGCAATGCAGAAGGGCGATGTTGGAATCGCACGCACGGGGCCTGCGCAGGCCCTCGTGGTGGATTCGGCGTGCTCGGCGTCTCAGATTGCCACTGGCCAGCCGGCTCTTTCCGAGACCATCGGGCTCGACGTCGATAGAAACCAAGTCCAGACCGTGCTCGAGCTCGCCCGGTCCAGAGGCATGGCGACCGGACTTGTGTCGGATACGCGGATCACTCACGCGACGCCGTCGGCGTTTGCGGCTCATGTGCCGCATCGCTCGATGGAAAACGAGATTGCGGTGCAGTTGCTCGAGTCCGGCGTCGACGTGATG
>CAYFTY010000611.1:0-3562 GCA_964346045.1 uncultured Bradymonadales bacterium
GCGCCACCGCGCCGAGCTCGGCCACGGCGAGCGCGATCTGATCGGCGGCGAAGGCCCCCGCCGAAACTCGATCAGTCTCGGTCGAACCGAGGCCGCCAGAGTGCGGGCACCGACGCCTGACCATCCTCAGCACGAGTCAATATTTGCAACATTTTACGCGCGTCCTCGAGCGATTCGACGTCGAATCTTCGAGCGTCTTCTGGCACGTCTTCGGCGTAGCAGCCCTCGCGATCGAAGACCCAGAGCTCTCGTGGTTTTTTGTGTAGACCCACGTCGATGAGGCGCGGTTTGAGCACCGTCATCCAACGGGTGCGACGTTTGCGATCGAGCGCGTCGAGATCGATATCCCCGAAAGGACGCCGCGCTTCTGCCGCCTCTTCCCCCGAGTCGGATGCGACAGCCTTCTCGATATCTTCTGCGACGTGTTGTGAAAGTCCCCAGACTCGGTCTGCCACCCAACCCCCGACCAGGCCGGTGTAAGCACGTCGAGCGGCGATCCCGTGCGTCGTCAGAATCGAGTCCTCGGGAACCCCTTCGCTGAGATCGGCGGCGCGCACGATACCGACCGGAAGGTCGTCATCGGGATGCTGGATCAAGACGGCTGCTCGCGAACGCGCCGAAATCTCTGACGGGTCTCGCGTCGTCTGAACCCCACGAGTCGTGAAATAGGTAAAGCGCACTTCGCCTGCAATCGGCATCGGCTCGGGGTCGAGCTCGACTGGCTCTTCGCAGGGAAATTCATGGCAGCCGGCGAGCACGCTCAGGCATAGAGCCGAGAGCAATACCTTGCGGGCATTCAGTCTCGTAGTTCGTCCCAAAGGTATACCGAGGTCTTGATGCCCTGATAGAAGTTTTCGAGATTGAATTTCTCGTTGGGGCTATGCAGGCGGTCGTCGTTCAATCCGAGTCCGAGAAGCACCGTCGGCGTATCGAGAATATCGGCAAAGCTCGCGACCACCGGGATGCTTCCCCCACCTCGAATGAAGACAGGTTCGGTGTCCCACGATTTGTGCAGCGCGCGCATCGCCGCCTGAATGGCAGGATTGTCGCGTTCGGTCATCACGGGTTTGGCGCCGTGATGGAAGTCGAGCTTCACCTCGACATTGGGAGACGCAATCTGATGTACATGCGCTTCGACGAGCTCTTCGATCTCGTTGGGGTCCTGGTCGGGGACGAGCCGACACGAGAACTTCGCGCGGGCCCGAGCCGGTAAGACGGTCTTGGCGCCCTCGCCGGTGAAGCCACCGATGATACCGTTGAAATCCAGGGTAGGGCGCGCCCATTTGCGCTCGAGCGTCGAGAATCCCTCTTCACCCTGGATGCCGCGTACGCCAGTCTGGGCCTTGAACTCTTCTTCATCGAAAGGAAGCGCCGAAAACGCCGCGCGTTCTTCGTCATCGAGCTCGCGCACGCGGTCATAGAACCCGGGGATCGTGATGCGGCCGTCCGAATCGATGAGCCCCGCGATGATCTTGCCGAGCTCGTTGATCGGATTGGGCACAGCGCCCCCGTAGAGCCCCGAGTGCAGATCGTGAGACGGCCCCTGCACTTCGATCTCAAAGTAGGTAAGGCCGCGCAGCGAATACATGATCGAGGGAAGACCCGGGGCGTACATCGACGAGTCGGAGATGATCACAGCCTCGGCCTCGAGACGTTCGGCGTTCTCTTTGATCCAGGGGTCGAGATTGGGACTTCCCACTTCTTCTTCGCCTTCGATCAGCCATTTCACATTCACCGGCAACTCGCCGCGGGTGCTCAGATGGGCCTCGATTCCTTTGAGGTGAGCAAAGAGCTGGCCTTTGTCGTCGGTGGCGCCGCGCGCAAAGATCTTCCCGTCTCGCACCTCGGGCTCGAAAGGAGGTGAGTCCCACTCGTCGAGTGGCTCGGGTGGCTGAACGTCGTAGTGTCCGTAGATCAGGAAGGTAGGGGCATCTGGTCCAGCCTCGAGATGCTCGGCATAGACGATCGGATGACCCTCGGTCTCGTGCAGCTCGGCGGTGGCGACTCCGATCGATTTCAGATGTTCGACCAGCCATTCGGCACAACGTTTCACCTCGGGCGCATGGGCCCGATCCGTCGAGATGCTGGGAATGCGCAGATACTCTTTGAGCTCTTCCAGACACCTCTCTCGATGTTCGTCGACCCAATCTGCCGGTTCAGCCATGATTACTCCTGGGGGTTTTCATCCAATGAACGTCATCGGAACTAATTACGTGTAAAATCGATCTCGTATTTCAGGGGCCCGCCGAGCTTGGGGCTCGTCAGGATCACCTCCATGGTCATCTTCTTGTAGTTCTCGCTGAACTTGTACTTCAAGACCTTCTTGCCGTCTTCGCTGAAGAACGTCTGAATCATGAGCTGAGGCTTGACGATCTGCGAGACTTTGAAGCTCTTCCCGTCTGATTTCCGGGTCCAGTCGACGGGCTTGCCCTCGGTGTTCGAACGTACCGGATTTCGGTCGCCATGCTGGATCGTCACCAGCTTGGGCGTGAGCTTGATCTTGACGGTGTCGACCGGGACGTTCGAGTCTTCGAGGCGACCCCTGGCGATCGGACGCGTGATGAAGCTCATATCCTCGACGGCACCTTCGATGCCCTTCTTGATCTTCTTTTGAATCTGGCTCTTGGACTGGGTTGCCTTGTAGGTGAAATCGCCGGTGGGCACGCCCTGGGCGGCAGCAGTGGCCGACATCAGAAAGATAGCAGCGAACGTGCATAAGAAAATACGCATGAGTGGCCTCGATTTGTGGGTTTCATCGAACGCGCTCAGGCTATCGACTTGGTCTGAGTTCTACAAGGTTGTGAATCGCTGACCTGCCGCCCCGACCCTTCGCCGTTCTGCCAAACGCATGCTATAACCCCCACGATTCGCCAGACCCGGGAGTCATGATGAGCCAGGACGGACGACGAAAAACCCGCAGTGAGCGTAAGGCCGATCGCCGAGAAGCCATCAAACAGGCCGCGATCGAGGTCTTCAGTGAGCACGGCTATCACGCCGCAAAGGTCAGCCAGATCGTCAAGCGGGTGGGTGTCGCCCAGGGCACGTTCTACCTCTACTACGAAGGCAAGCAGCAGATCTTCGGTGAGCTACTCAACGATTTTCTGACGATGCTGGTCGAGGCGGTCGCCGCGTGGGAGCCGGCCGAGTTGGACTCCCGTGAGGTGCTGCGCGAAGAACTCACGCGGGTGGGCATGATGGTCACCGAGGTCGTACTCGAGAATCAGGACCTGGCCACCATCTTCTTCAAAGAAGCGCTGGCCGTCGCACCTGAGTTCGACGCCCTGATCCACGAGTTCTACGAAACGCTGGGCGCCATGCTCACGAATTTCAATCGGATCCTCTGCGAGCGCGGTTTGATCGAGCCCATGAACTTCGAGCTGCTGGCGTACATGACGATCGGAATGGTCGAGCGGATCGTCGCCGAGCATATCGTCTCGGGCGTTTTGAGCGAGGTCGCCCCCGAGGAAGTCGTCGATCATCTGGTGATGCACTTTCTGGCAGGAACCACCGAACCCGTCGCTACGAACTGATCGCCCCTTTGGCGTCGAAAGGAGGGCGACCT
>CAYFTY010000612.1:0-3556 GCA_964346045.1 uncultured Bradymonadales bacterium
GGCAAGTCTCGACAATGAACTGCTTTCAGAACATATCCGAAAGCTGAAGGCGGGCGAGGTTGTTCGGGCTCCTCAATACGACTTCACGACACATTCGCGACGGGACGGGACTCTTGAGATTCGGGCGCATCCGGTGGTCGTGGTCGAAGGAATCTTGCTCTTTGCCATCCCCGAGCTCCGAGACCTTTTCGACATCAAACTCTTCGTCGATACCGATGCCGATATCCGGGTGTTTCGACGGATTCGTCGCGATATTCGTGAGCGTGGGCGTGATTTCGAGTCGATTCGCTCGCAGTACTACGCCACCGTGAGACCGATGCACCTCGAGTTCGTCGAACCCTCGAAACGCTGGGCCGACCTCATCATCCCCGAAGGTGGTGATAACCAGATCGCGCTCGACGTGATTATCGAGCGGCTCAAGCGATATCTCGAACCCTGACTACTCTTCTTCGCTGGCGGCGTCTTCTTCGTCGGCCTCATCGGACCTGGCTTCCGATGCTTCTGAGAGAGCTTTGGGCTTGGGAATCGATGCTGTGGAAGGCCTTTTGGCGAAAGCGGTTGGCTTTTCGGTCTTTTTATCAGACGCATCGATCTCGGCTGGTTCTGCGCTTGCCGGGGTCGAGCCCTCTTCGGGAGCATCCGTCGACGGGGTCTCGTCGAGTGACTGAGGCTCAGATTTGGGCGTGCTCGATTGGGCGCGAGCCGCCACCTCTCCAACGACCTTGACCCCGTTTGTGCCTGTATACTGCGGCTCGATCGAGTCCAGCTTCAGGTCCCATTCGGTACCAGCCTGGTCGAGCAACGTGAACGTCGAGTCCATATTCGACTCGAGGATCGACTTGCTCTCGAGCGGCACGATGAAACGCAGACGCTTTCCATCGAGCTGTCCATGCCAGTTGATCCAGTTGAAGACCGCGACGCTCTTATCGCCGAGTGAGAGATTGAACTTGGGTTTCATGCCAGACACCATGAGGGTAAACGGTGCCTTACGGAGTACAATGAATGCTGCGTTTGAGCAACGGTCGCTCGTGTCTAGGTTTGGACTACCTGTAAAGTGGAGGAATCATGACTGCATTTTTACTCAACTGGCTTATCGTCTCGGCCGCTGTCTGGCTGACGGCTCAACTTCTTCCCGGGATGCGGGTCAATAGCTTCGGTGCATCCATTGGCATCGCGGCGGTATTCGGCATTCTGAACTGGGCGCTGGGCTATTTGCTCTTCGTCGTTGCCGGGATCGGCACCCTCGGCATCGCCTGGATCCTGGCGTTCATCACCTGGTGGATCATCGATGCCATCATGCTCAAGCTCACCGACGGCGTGATGGATAGTCTCGAGATCGACAGTTTTGGTGTGGCCTTGTTCGGCGCGGCGCTGATTGCGCTTTTCACCTCGCTGGGTCACTGGCTCGTTGGGTGAGCGGGCCCAGACTTGTTGCTCGAGATCGTACATACAATCCTCATCATCGGGGTGGCTGTCTGTCTGGCATTGACGTTTCTCCCGGGCATTTACGCCCCGAGCGATAATGTCACGATCGGCATCGCGGCTGGCTTCGGCCTCCTCTCCCGAGGAGCCACGTCATAATCTGCAGACCGATATGTGGATGAGGCCCAACCCACACGGCTCTTGCGGTCTTCGACACGCATCGGTGAGCTCGGCGCTTTCTTCGTGGGTATTGGATCGTGGGATTACAAACCTCGCCGCGCGGGTCATCGCGAGATGTCACGCGACGAGGTTGGTCGCAACGACCTACTGCATGAGATTCCATGCGATGTCGACGAGGTCGACAAACTCCAGTCTCTCTGGCCGCGATCCGGTATTCGCTGCCGCGAGATCGCGCACTTCGAGCATCGTGGTGCCGTCGGTGTGCATGCTGCCGCGCAACACCTCGGCAAACTCGACCACGGCAGCCGCGAACTTCAGGTCTTCGGAAGCCGATTCGAAGTCGGTCTGGATCTGCGACATCTTGATGCCCTGACTGTACTCGGTGCTCGCCTCTCCGTATTGATCCTTGTGGCGGATGCGTACTTCGGCGAGCAGTCCGGTTTCGCTCACGACGTTCTCGTCGACTTCGATTTCGTAAAACGCGGTGACGGTATGGCCCGGGCCGATCTCACCGGCGTCTTTCGCGTCGTCTTCGAAATCTTCGTTGTCGAGAAGGCGGTTTTCGTAGCCGACGAGCCGGTAACGCGTGACCGTATCGTCTGCGAATTCGACCTGGATCTTCACGTCAGCAGCGATGACTTCGAAGGTCGATGGCAGGCCTTCGCCAAAGATGCGCGCTGCCTCGGCTTGCGAGTCGATGTAGAAATAGTTTCCGTTTCCGTCACGAGAGAGGGCCTCCATGGTCGCGTCGTTGTAGTTGCCGAGCCCGTAACCTACCGAGGTTAGACTGATCTCCTTCTCGCGGTAGTCGCGAATGAGCTGAACGAGCTCATCGCCTGTGCGGCCCACGTTGAAGTCACCATCGGTCATGATTACGACGCGATTATTTCCGCCCTCGATGAAGTGCTGCTCGGCGATTTCGTAGGCTTTGACGATGCCTGCTTCGCCATTGGTCGAGCCTGATGAGGTCAGGCTATCGACCGCGTCGAGTATGGTCGATGCATCCGAGACAGGGGTCGAGGGCAGGGCGATGCGCTCAGCCCCCGCATAGGTGACGATGGCGATACGATCGTCGCCGCGCAGGTGATTCACCATCGTGCGCACCGATTCTTGGACCAACGGCAATTTCCGACTCGACTGCATCGAGCCAGACACATCGATGAGGAGCACGAGATTGGTGTGTCGCATATCGAGCAGGCTGACCTCACGGCCTTGAAGACCCACCTGCATAAGATGAAGACCGTCGCCGAATTTCGACGGTGCGACCTCGAGATTGACCGAGAATGGCTGGTCGTCGGCTGGCTGTGCGTAATCGTAGTCAAAGAAATTCACGTATTCTTCGGTGCGCACCCCGGCTGGCGCCGGCAAGAGGCCATTATTGAGATCGCGTCGCATCAGCGTGTATGAGGCTGCGTCGACGTCGATCGAAAACGTCGAGGTCGGCTCGATGGCGGTGTCGATGAAGTCGTTTTCGACCCAACGCTCGTAATTCTCGCCATCCTGATAATTCGGGTCTTCCGGACCATTCGTCGAATTATTGGTGTTATCGCCCGAATACGTGAAGTTATTGTCTGCGCCGATATTGTTCACGTTATTCGAGTTGTTCGCATACAATGCATCGCCTTCGAGAGATGCGTCATCTTCGCCACATGCAGCGAGCGAAAGAGCGAGTCCACCCATCAGCAAAACTTTCATCATCTTTTTCATTTCGAGCCTCCAGCGTGTTGAGATAGTGTCATCTTCACGTAGCAACGCCCATGCCTATTCTCTAACATGTCGAAATCAATAGGTTATTATTCGTGCGCAGCGATGGGGCGTATCAGACCTCGGACATCGATGTCTCTCCATCGCCGTAAACATGCTCCAGCCCCGCCCAGGTGGAGTGAAAGTGTCTACGCTTCAATGATTTAGCGTAATGACATGGATGTCCCCAGGCGATCGGCATGCGTTATTG
>CAYFTY010000613.1:0-3553 GCA_964346045.1 uncultured Bradymonadales bacterium
CCTGGTCCCTTGCGGCCTTCCTCGACAGGCTGACGAACGTTTTTCCTTGTCACATCACGCGCACGACGAGGTAAAACCATGCAGACCCCAGACTTCTCCGATCTCACAGCCCAGACCCAGTCGACCGCACTTCGGCTCGCCCAGGTACTCTTCGACAAACCCGACCGCCCCATCCTCCTTCTTGGAGCCTTGGGAAGCGGCAAGGGCATCATTGCCCGGCGCATCCCGGGCCTTCTCAATCACTTTCACGACACACCGGACAAGCAGCGCCCGTTCCGGGCTCCCCATCACACCATCAGCGACGTCGGACTCTTCGGCCTCGACGCTCGCCCAGGCGAGCTGCAGCTTGCAGAAAACGGCGTTCTTTTCCTCGACGACATCCTCGATTTCCGCCCCAGACACTGGCTCCGTCTGAAACGAACCCTCGCTGAGAACCGATCGACGACACTCGTTCTGGCATCTTCCCCGGCCCATGACTCGGCTACGTGCCAGGAACGCACGGCGACCATCCTCGAAACCTTTGACCCGGTCACGGTCTTCGTGCCTGTAGTTCCCTTCAATCGAATGGTTGGAAGTGCGAAATGCCCCTCGACGGCCGAACTCGCCCGACTCGTGCAGAGTTAAGCCGTGTTTTGCCTGGCTGGGGTCTTCTCGCAACCCCAGACGAGAGCGTTTCCATTTTCGCGGCCTTCTGGCGGAGCGCTCCGGCCGCAGAACAAATTGTAACATTCTTTGGCGACCGCGGACCCGATGTAGCTGGCTTCCACGAAAGAAGGTCGCTCAGAAGTCCAAATTCTCGGGGTCGCGGGTCAGGATGAGCGCATTGCTCGGTTGATTCCAGTAGATGGGCTGAAGCTCGGGGTTGAGCATCCCGTTTGGGAGCGCATCCGGCACGAACGGGGTTTCGGTGCTGACGAGATGCACTACCGAGTCTTGACCCGGTGGCACCCGGACTTCGAAAGATCCGCGCCAGACTGGAAGGAGCCGCTCAGACCCGCTGCGCACTGCTTTGTACCAGCGGGGCTCGATGATGCGTCCGTCTTGGATGGGAAAGATCACCTGGGCGCTCCTCGGTCCCACATCGAAGAGGGCCTCGTAGCCGAGAATCTGGATGGTGACCGTCTCGGCATCGCCGATGAACGTCTTGTGGGCATCGGGCCGCTGCGCGCGCTCAAGCGATTCGTCGGTGTAGATCGTCATATTATCGAAGTTGGCCGCCTCGACACGGGCTGCATCGAGCTGGCGCTCGCTCGGTGTGAGTTCGAAACGCTCGCCGTAGGCCGTCGTCTCTTCGAAACACGGGTGCGCCGGGATGTCGAAACCACCATTGTAGATCGTCATGCTCTCGATATCGTGTACAAACCCGCCCCGTGTGCGACCCCGTCGTATTCGAGCAAGCACGAAGTCATAGGCTCGTGTCTCAGGGAAGGTCTCGTCGTCGAAATGCATGTCAAACGTGAAGCCACCACCCGACTCACCCGTCAACGTCACGGAATTACTTCGGAATCTCTCGACGACTTCGGTGCGCTCGTCGTCCCAGACCACGAATTCGACTTCGACCGGCTGGTAATCGACGAGAACGTAGAAGGTATAGTCGTCGTCAAAGCCGTCCGGGCGCAGACTCAGCGTGTAATAGAGTGATAGACTTTCTTCAGCCGGTTTCCATATGGCATCAGAACTATTGTAGCCAAAGGACTCGAGAGTCGTAAGCCAGAGAGTCTCGGTGTCGGGAATTCGGATCTGAGAGACGGTGGTCGGTCCTTTGCCGTCGGCCACCTCGTCCGGGATGTAGAAGTCGATGCCGAGCTCGGTGGGTGGTACCATACCCGGTACATCGCAATAATACGGCGTCGTATCGGCCACATCGAATTCCTCCAGATCGAGGGCGGCATCCAAGTCGACTTTTGGAGCCGCGTCGGACGCATCCATGCCCAGATCGAGGACAGGCATGGATGCGTCCGACGACTCACGGGATGCGTCTTCACCGCATCCCGTGAGTGCGAGCCCAACAAGGGCGATTCTAGTCAGAGCAGCTCGCATTGCCTGCCGTCGTGGAGAGAACGATAACGGGAAAATCAGTGTTTCGGTCAATCTGTCCATCGCCGCAAATCCCATCACGATTTGCTCGCCCAAACCCCCACGGTGGTCGGTTGAGTCGCGTTCTCGGGATGGTTCCTGCATCGACCCCACTCAAAAAGTAGTTGTTGGTGATAGACGACTGTTCGGCCCGCCACAGACGATATTCGTCCACGCCACCCACGTCGATGGTCTGACGCTCTTCGCGATTGAGTGCAAAGCGCTCGAACCAAGTGCGGGCATACGGCTCTTCGGTGAACGTTACCTCGCCTCCGATGTGTCCGTCTGGCGCGCACATTTCGGTCTCGATGTTCTTTCCCTTACGAATCTGAATCTCGGAACATTGCGTGACTTCGAACACGTTATCGTCCAGGTCCTGAGAGAATTTCGTCTGGCACCCGTTCTCGAGCAGGAGTTCGTAATCTCCGAAATCCGGAATGCTGACGCTTCCGCCGTCGGGATCCAAGAGTACTCCCCAGAACGGGTCGGTGTTGAGTCCATCAAAGACCTCGCCATCGGCACCTCGCCATATGATTCGAGGAGTCTCGACGATGAGACCCCAACCGTCCGCTGGATCATAGCACAAAGGCGGTCGCGGCGCCTCGAAGTCCGAGCCGCATCCGAATCCCAGCAGGGTGTGTACGGCGGCCTCGAACGCTTCGTAACTCTCCCACTGTCCTTCGTGGGATGGAATCACAGCGGTCGGAACCTGCGAAGCGCCGCTCGCATAGGGATTGATCGTGATCTTGTACGTGTTGGTTTCCTCGTCGTATGAATTCGTGATGCCGAGCCGCTCGCGAAATTCGCAGAGATTGTCAGCATGAGCGATATCCGATAGCGCGATCTGATAGCAATAGTCATGGCCTGTCGAACATTCGACTTCTTCTTGCGCGTAAGCTGAGCTGCCCCAGATTAGGGCGACCAGTATCGCGACGAAGGACAAAAGCGATTTTCTAACTCTCATGAACTTCCCCTCATGATTAGTGAATGGTGAGCGTCCGGGATTTCCCAGCAGGTCCAAACGTTAACATTATCTGCACGGGGGGGGCAATCGTTAATAATAGCGGAACTTTATTCGGGTCTAGTGGGGTGGATCACGAGTCCTCCGAAGAAGTTCTTTCGGGGTTTGGGTGTGCGGTCAGAGTTCGATAGCAGTATCGGGTGACGTTCTCGAGAATTTCATCGGCGGACTTTGTCCACTTGAACGGTTTAGGTGTCGCAGACTACGCAGGCCGGGTCTGCCACCCCGGAGAGCCCCGACTTTCCGCCCGCCTGCCGGGTGGACACCGGTTTCAAGGACACCTTCCACCGGTTGTCGAGGCGCCCTCGTTCACCATCCGAAAGCACGCCAGGCGTCGTCTTACACTCCAACATTTGATGCGAAAGAAGACGCTGACACCGGCCCAGGCCGACCGACTCCTGGGTGCGATTCAAGCCCGTCACAACATCCTCATCGCCGGCGGGACGGGCTCGGGAA
>CAYFTY010000614.1:0-3549 GCA_964346045.1 uncultured Bradymonadales bacterium
GTGCACTTTGTCTCGATGCAAGACCTCGATGCATGCGAAAGGCTCACGCCCACCACCGAACGCGCCGTCGTGATCGGCGGCGGGTTGATCGGCATCGAGCTCGTCGAGTGTTTACGCTTTCACGGTGTCGAGGTCACCTTTCTCGTGCGCGAGCCTTATTACTGGCCGATGGCCCTTGGACACGAAGAGGGCAACCTGGTCTCAGGAGAAATCCGACACCACGGCGTCGACCTGCGACACGAAGAAGAAATGGTCGAGGTCAAGACCAACTCGAGCGGCCGGGTCTCACGGGTGGTCACCGACGCTGGAGACGAAATCGAGTGCCAGATGTTGGGGATCTGCGTGGGCGTAATCTCGAACTCCGAGTGGCTCGACGCCTGCACGACTCCTGCCGAGCGCGACCGGGGGATCAAAGTCGATCGTTCGTTCCGCACCTCGCTGGACAACGTGTGGGCAGCCGGAGATTGCATCCAGATGGACGTGGGTGCCGAACGCGATCTCATCGAGACAATCTGGTACTCTGCCAAACGACACGGACGACTGGCTGCGCGCAGTATGATGGGTGACGAAGTTCACTACGACCCCCCGCTCTTTTTCAATAGCTCGAAATTTTTCGAGATCGAATACACGACGGTCGGCCAGGTCGCGGATGCACCCGAAGGTACGATGTCGCTTTATCGAAAACATCCAGAGAGACCGATCACGCAGCGCATCGCGTACGAGCCTGAAAGCGGCCAAGTCATCGGTTTCAACATGCTCGGCTCGAGATGGAATCACGTCGTCCTCGAGCGGTGGATCCGAGAGCGGCGAGATATCGGCTTTGTGAGAGAGCATCTGCGAGAGGCGCAGTTCGACGTCGAGTTCGGGCGTGCAAAAATCGAGAAGTTCGTCGAAGAGGAGATTCCGTTATGAGAGTTCAAGGGAAATGGGGCTGGTTCAAGCATGACATCACCAATCGCGGTGTGACGGCATGGGCGCTTGCGGCGATTTTTCTCACCTTTTACGTCGTGCTTTATTGGGGCGGGACAACACTGCCATTCACCGACATCGAGGTACCGAATTATGTGCGCGAATTCGCACTCTGGTTCCAGTCTCTGATCGGCGTCGAGTGGAAATGGATGAACAAGTGGACGGTCTACGGAGCTCTCTACACGCTGGCGATCACCGTCGGCGGTGGCTTCTTTCTCCACAAATACTGGCACAATAAATACCAGGTCGTGCGCACGATCGTGGTGATGATCACCCAGGTGTCGCTGGCATTCTCGATCCCCATTTTCCTCAAAATCGCGGGGCAGCCCGAGTTTTACTTCAGCTACCTGTGGCCGCTGAAGATCGAATATATGTTCCCATCCACGCTCGAGACGCTGCCCGTCTACATGGCGGTGTACAGCGTGCTCGGGTCGATGGTCTTCGTTCCAATCCTCTCGGTGATTCTGGGCAAACGCTGGTATTGCTCCTGGATCTGCGGGTGCGGCGGGCTCGCCAATACCTTCGGTGAGCCCTGGCGGCATCTCTCGGATAAATCGAATGCGTCGTGGACCTTCGAGAAATTCTCGATCCACGGAACTCTCATCGTGAGCTTCGTGCTCACCGGTCTGGTCGCAGCGAGTTTTGTGCTCGGGTCTCAATATCCCGGACTCCAGGAATTCACCGCAGACTACCGCAAATTCTACTTCTTGCTCGTCGTATCGATCCTCTCCGGAATCGTCGGAGTGGCCGCGTATCCTCTTGGCGGCACGCGTGTCTGGTGTCGTTTCTTCTGCCCGATGGCAGCGCTCCTGGGACTGACACAGAAATTCGGCCGCTTCCGCATCACCGTCAAAGACGACATGTGTATCTCTTGTGGTCTATGCAGCAAATATTGCGAGATGGGCATCGATGTGAGGGCGTACGCTCAGCGTAATCAATCGTTCGTTCGCGCAAGCTGTGTCGGTTGCGGGCTCTGTGCCGAGGTTTGCCCTCGAGGTGTGTTGCGATTAGAGAATAAATGGGATCGCGACCCACAGGAACTCACGATGTCCTCGCTGCTGAGCAAGTCGTATCGTAACGATACACACCGCAAAGCATCCTAGGGGTTGCGAGACGCCAGGAGCCAAACGTGACTGACAAAAAACCGAAATGTCCGATTTGCCGCAAGGAAGTCGAACTGCGCCCCGAAAACCAGGCCTTCCCGTTCTGCTCGAAGCATTGTCAGATGATTGATCTGGGCAAGTGGATCAACGAGGAGTACCGGATGCCGGTCGACCAGACGACGACCGAGCGCTCACTTCCCGACGAAGCTGAAGATCTGATGCATTGATTCAGCGCAGCTCGGTCGGCTTGGACGGAGTCAGACGGACCCGCACCGTCGACGTATCATCTCGTCGAACCGACACATTACGAATCCACCGGTCGAAGCCCTCCTGGGTGACCTCGACGAAGTGACGTCCCTCTAGTATTTCAACGGCCTTTCCGGGCGTCGCACCATCGACGACGACGTCCGTTTTGTCGCTCGGTCCCGCGAAGATGCGAATCTTTGCCCCCTCGGGCGCCTCGACGACAATCTTTCCCTTGAATTTCATCTTTTCGAGGCTCACCGCGCGAGAAACGTCATCTTCGCCGAGTTCGACCTCGAGGTTTTGCGGGTGGTGATCAACGGCTTGGACCTCAATTTTATAGGCTCCCTGCGGCAGTCGCAGCTTCACCTGGTCACGTGCCGGCCACAGATAGCCTCCAATCTTCGCCCGCGCGCCCTCGGGCTCGAGACGCAGCGTGAGCGTCTTCCAGCTCGAGGTATTACAAGCTCTCAGAGCTTTTTCGACCTCCTGTTTCGCGTTCGGCGTTTCCGAATAGGCCGCATACGCCCGGTAGGGAATCACAGCGTCATTGCAGGATCCTTTCGCGCGATAGACTTCTGCGAGATTGAAATAGGCCTGCGGGATCTGTCCCGGCGCCAGTTCAATCGCCTTTTTATAATGCGGAATCGAACGCGAGATCGCCCCGGCGCTGGCGAGGCGATTGGCTTTCTCGAGCTGCTCGAAGGCTTCGTCGACCGACTGTGCCGAGAGCGCCGGCGAAAAAACCACAACCGAAAGAAAACCCACCAGTGCTACCATTTGTCTTGTCATTGTCGTCCCCACGACGGATTTGCGTGCATCGCCCACCTCGATTGAACCGAATGTCGCCCGCTCGATCAAGGGGAACAATCGCCTCGCAACATTGTCGA
The DNA here is from genome assembly GCA_964346045.1 of uncultured Bradymonadales bacterium. Classification (GTDB taxonomy): domain Bacteria; phylum Myxococcota_A; class Bradymonadia; order Bradymonadales; family Bradymonadaceae; genus CAYFTY01. The sequence goes on from CAYFTY010000614.1 coordinate 3,206, forward strand.
ATGATGTGAGCCGTTGCTATGTTCTCTCCCACGGAGCCGGTCATGTCGATATCGGTGGTTTCTCGTATGCCTCGAATCAAGCTTGTCACAAACGTCTCAGAGCACGGGCTGATCCGGCCTTTTGCCGTCACGCGTGCGCGGCTGGGCATTTCGACCGCGATTTTGAGCGGCCTCGGCATTGCGATCGGTCTCGCGAGCGCAGTGTGGATTCTCGACGCGAGCGATTCGGTCGTGCTTAATTTGCTGCTGATCACGTTCAACATGATGCTGCTCATCGCGGCGGCGTATTTTCAGACGGTTCTGATCGGAGATCTCTTTTTCACCGGTCCATGGCGTGAGCAGGT
>CAYFTY010000615.1:0-3545 GCA_964346045.1 uncultured Bradymonadales bacterium
GATGGTCGTGTTGCGCGGAATGAGCGGTGTCATGACGCCGCCGAGCGTTTCGATACCCAGCGAAAGCGGCGTGACGTCGAGCAGCAGGATGTCTCCAACCTCACCACTCAAGACGCCAGCCTGTACCGCGGCGCCGAGCGCCACCACTTCATCGGGATTCACGCCCTTGTGCGGGTCGCGACCGAAGAATTCAGTGACCTTCTCCTGCACCATCGGGGTTCGCGTCGAACCACCGACGAGCAGAACTTCGTCGATCTCGGACGCCGTATGCTTGGCGTCCTCGAGCGCCTTCTTACAGGGCTCGAGCGTTCGCTCGACAAGGTCGCCGACCATCGATTCAAATTTGGCTCGTGAGAGCTTGAGATTGAGGTGCTTCGGCCCACTCTGATCAGCGGTGAGGAAGGGCAGATTGACCTCGGTCTCCATGACGCTCGAGAGCTCAATTTTGGCCTTCTCAGCCGCCTCTTTGAGTCGCTGGAGAACCATCTTGTCGCCCGAGACATCGATGCCCGTGTCTTTCTTGAACTCGTCGATGAGCCAGTCGATGATCACACGGTCGAAATCATCTCCACCGAGGTGCGTATCACCGTTGGTACTGATGACTTCGATGACGTTGTCGCTGACTTCCAGGATCGAGATGTCGAAGGTACCGCCACCGAGGTCATAGACGGCGATCACCTGCTCGCCGTTCTGATCATCGAGCCCGTAGGCCAGTGCTGCGGCCGTCGGCTCGTTGACGATTCGCTTGACTTCGAGACCCGCGATGCGACCGGCGTCTTTGGTAGCCTGACGCTGCGAGTCGTTGAAATAGGCCGGCACCGTAATCACGGCTTCGTTGACCGATTCGCCGAGGTACTCCTCAGCAGCCTTCTTGAGCTTCATGAGAATCTTCGACGAAATTTCGGGCGGACTGAACTTCTTGTCGCGAACTTCGATGTGCGCGTCGCCGTTATCTGCTTTGACGACGCTGTAGGGCACGCGCTCACGTTCTTGATCGATGGAGTCATGCTTCATACCCATGAAGCGCTTCACCGAAAAAATCGTGTTTTCAGGATTTGTGATGGCCTGGTTCCGAGCAATTCGCCCGACGAGAACATCACCCTTGTCATCGAACGCCACGACCGACGGGGTCGTTCGAGCGCCCTCTTCATTGGTGATGACCTTGGGCTCTTTGCCCTCCATGACCGCTACGACCGAATTGGTCGTACCGAGGTCGATTCCGATGATCTTACCCATTGCTTCTCCTTAACTTCCCAAATCGTTTGTTGCTGGACCCACGCAGGCTGCGTGGGCCCTTCCTCGCTTGTCTGAAACTTAAGTTATGCACTCGATGCACAGCGGCAAGTCACTTCGGCTTCAGGCGACGTCATCTGTGTTGGACGAACTCGTGCTTGTCGACTCCGAAGAGGTGGAATCCGACCCACCTGAGCTCTCCGACGTATCTGTAGACTCGGTTCCCGATGACTCACTCGACTTCGAAGACGAAGACTTCGAGCCCCCGTCCTTGTAGTCGGTGACGTACCAACCCGAACCTTTGAGTTGAAATGCGGTGTTCGATACCAGACGACCGATCTCTTCATTCCCGCAAGCCGGGCATTCGGTGGGCTCGGTGTCTCCTGAAAGGATCATCTCTTCGAAGATGTGGCCACACTCGCCACATCCATATTCGTAAATTGGCATGACTACTGCTCCGCTGAGTGCGAGTCGCGGGCAAGCTAGTCACGGGCTACAATCGGTCAAGCACAAACCGTCGCACTCAAATTGATTTTTTGGGCACGGGCCTTCGTCGAAACGATCGCATGCAACACGAGGTATCGAATGAGACGCAAACAAATCATCGCATTCACCCTTTTTCTGCTCGTTTCAGCAGCGCTCCTGCTCGAAAGCGACGAGGCCCACGCCGAATGGATCGAGGTTTGGGCTCGAGGTCATGGCACCTACGTAAACGGCAGTTCCGACCTGCGGTTTTTCGAGTTGAACGACGTGGGCCCGGGCTACGGAGCCGCGCTCGGGGTCGAGATCTTGCAGATCGACGCATTTGCCGACCTGAATTTTTTCCCCGGCGGTGAGATGTTCAATCTGCTCGGGCTTGGATTCGACATCGATCTCATCCCGGTCGATGCAGTCATGCTCGCGCCTGCAGCTCAGATCACCTACTACTTCGCGCCCAACGCAGACTCTGAGCTCGAGTCCAACCGCGGGTTCATGGCCCGCGCGGGGGCTCAATTCGAGGTCGAGCTCTTCCCGACGTTTTCGCTCGGAGTCGACGGGTATGCGGGCGGCGCAGTGATGCTGCCCGATAATGAGACGGGCCTCATCTACCAGGCTTCCGCCTATGCGATCTTTCGATTTGGATTCTGAAGTTCAACCGGTCTGAAGCCACAACCACCGAACGGCTTCGGAGACTTCTGGCACAAGGAAGCGCCCGTAATAGAGCGCCATGGCGATGAAAATCACGCCAAAGAAGGTCTTCACGGCTTCCATCCAAGCGCCACTCTTGGGAATCCTAGTGAGAAGCGACGAGAACGTGCCCAGAAGCAGAAAGAGCATGCCCATGCCGAGAGCAAAGGTTGCGAGAAGAATCCAGCCCAGAACGAGATCCTGCTGTTGCGCAACGTACACGAGGATCCCGGCGACAATGGGCCCGACGCATGGTGCCGCAATGATCCCGGCCACAAGCCCCATCACGAGTGCTCCGGCGTACCCCGCCCCACCCGTTTGACTGAGCTTCGCCTGCAGATCTCCCGGCAGACGAAACGGTATGGCACCCATGCTGCTCAGACCCAGAAGAAGGAAGACCAGCGCAATCGAACCCAGAACCCACGGGCTCTGCATCGCGCCACCAAATACCGTGCCCAGGCTCGCTGCTGCCACGCCGAGTATCGAATACGTGATGACGATTCCCAGAACATACACAGCGCTGAGGCTGAAAGACTGCCAGCGAGAATCGGCTTCACGCGCTCCGAAGAGACCGATGGTGATGGGAATCAGGGGATAGACACACGGTGTGAGGCTGCTCATGACTCCAGCGAGAAAGACGAGAAGGAGCACGGCAAACAAACCCTGCTCGCGCATCGTCCGTGCGAAGTCGCCCTCCTCAGAGCGCGACACAGCGGCCCCCGTCGCTTCCGAAAGTCGACCGAGGAAATCATCGACCTCGACCTTACCCTCGAAGCTCGGGCCCCTGAGAAATGTTCCGTCAGGGGCCACGAATATGACGGTTGGAAGCCCGGTGACCTCAAAGCGTTTTCGCAACCGGTCGTTGATCTCCGATTGCTCATCGAAGTCGATCTTGGTCAGAACGACCTCTGAGGCGAGGCGGTCGCGAACTCGCTCGTGATGAAAGACCTCGGCCTCGAGTTCGTGACATGCGGCGCACCACTCTGCCGTGAAGTCCACCATCGTCGTTTTCTGCGATGACTCCGAGACCGAGACCGCTCGCTCAAAATCGTAATACCATGGCAGCTCTCCTTCAGAAGGCGGCGCCTCGGTGATGGAGAAGACGACCAGGAACGTGCCCAGCGAGGCCACACTCACACCCAGCC
>CAYFTY010000616.1:0-3539 GCA_964346045.1 uncultured Bradymonadales bacterium
TCGACCGGTTCATCGTCGAGGAGACGCGACGAGGTGATCGTTGCCCGTCGTCGGTCAAACGGTCAGCATCATCGAGTTGCATCCTGAACAAGAAGATGCAGAGTAGCCGGGCCTTCCGCCCGGTTTTTTCTTTGAGAGAACAAGACGACAACTTCAAAAGCGGCCTCTTGTTTGCGCTGGGATGCTACATCCTCTGGGGATTCTTTCCCGTCTACTGGAAGCAACTGCAGCACGTTGACTCGCTCGAGATACTCGCCCACCGCATGAGCTGGTCGCTGATCTTTGTGCTCGCCGTACTCGCCGCGCAGGGAAAATGGCGCTGGCTGAAGATCGCGTTCGACAAGCCGCGAGAAGTGTTGATCTACTTCTCGGCGGCTTCGTTGCTGGCTCTGAACTGGGGCGTCTACATCTGGGCCGTGAACGCCGGATACGTGGTCGAGACGGCGCTGGGCTACTTCATTAATCCGCTGATCAATGTACTCTTTGGCAGACTATTTCTGGGCGAGACGCTGCGCCGCGGCCAGGCGTTGTCGATCTTTCTGGCGTTTTGTGGAGTTGGCTATCTGACGTGGTCCTACGGAGAGCTCCCCTGGATTGCGCTGACCCTCGCGGTGTCGTTCGCCACCTATGGATTACTCAAGAAGAAAGCGACGCTCGGCGCGATTGAGGGGCTCTCGCTCGAGACGGCGCTGCTATTTCTTCCGGCTGTGGCGTACCTGCTCTTCATCGAGGTCGACAGCCAGGGTGCATTCCTGCACAGCGACGCACGGACCAACAGCCTGCTGGCTTTCAGCGGAGTTGCGACCGCGCTTCCGCTTATGTTCTTTGCGGCCGCGCTGCGTCGCCTCAGCCTGACCGTCATCGGCCTCATCCAGTATATGGCCCCGACCATCCAATTCTTGCTGGGCGTCTACCTCTACAACGAGCCCTTTTCGATCGCGCGCCTCATCGGATTTCTCTTCATCTGGACGGGATTGGTCGTATTCACCATCGAAGGTTTCGTGCATCGAAGAACTCGCTGAGCCCCCAAACCCCGACCTCGCTGTTTTGGAGGAGCCCTCTGCGAAGCTCGAGTTCAGTTGCGCGCGTGGCCTGGCCACTCGAGTGCGTAGCGCTCACGGGGCTCACCTCGAAAGAGCTCGACGTCGCCGGAAAGGGCATCTTCGACGGCCGCGAGCTCGATTCTGGCGATTCGATGAGCCATTTGTACCTCGCTTATCGCCTCATGCAGCCACGACGCATCTGCTTCTTCACCGCGCGCGAGCTTCAGGAAGATTCGCTCGGTGGCGAGGTAGATCCACTCGAGGATGTCGTCGGACTGCTCGACGAATGTTTTGCTTTCGTCAAGCCACCGTTGCGCTTCGTCGAATTCGCCCAGACGGCGATACATCCGCACGAGATAGCCGAGCACGTCGAGTTTTACGCCAAGGTTGTCGGGCGATCTCTCGATGCATTTGGGCAAGACGACGCGAGCCGTCTCGGTCTGACCGCATGCGGCGCCGGCATACGCAAAGAGAGCGGTGGCTCGCGTTGCTTCGGTATGGTCGTCGACGACCACGAAGAGGTTGATCGAGCGCTCGGCATCCTGTGCGGCCAGCGTAGGTTCACCCCGCATCAATCGCAGGTTTGCCCGCGCCATGCGTGCATTTCCCTCGCCATAGCGATCGCGGCACTCACGATGCATGTCGATCGCTCGCTCGAGCATGACGAGGGCTTCTTCGTCGCGACCTTCAAAGGCGTAGAGAAGCGAGCCGCGATTTCCCCAGACGTAGCCAATGAGATCGAGTTCTCCGCACTGGTTGGCGATTCGATCCGCGACCTCGAGGGTTTCGAGCGCGTCTTCGATGCGGTAGAGCCGCAAGAGGCAATGCGTCATATTCACATGAAGAATTGCGGTCTGTCGGCTCTCCCCGTAATGTTCGAGGATGCCTTCGCGGCTGGCTTCGAGATACTCGTAGGCCTTTTCGAAATTCTCGCTGAGCAATTCGGTCGTTCCCAGTGCGTAATATCCGAGGCCAACCGGGCCCTGGGCCCCGCGAGCGACTGCTCTCTGGATGCCTCGACGCGCCAGCTCGCGTGCCTCTTCGCTGTCGCCTTGCAGACTGAGTCCGAACGCAAGAATCGTGACCAGAGTGATATACGCGAGATCGTCGTTCAGCGCTTCGGCGAGCTCGAGCCCTTCGCGTGCGCTCTCGATCACGCGTGCTGCGCGTCCGGTCATAACGCCGATCTGAGCCATGCGCAGCATGGCTTTCAAAGTCCGCTCGTCGTGGGCCGGTTCGAGCTGCAAAAACGCAGCAAAGATCTGATAGGTCTGGTCGGCGAATCGCTCGTCGATGCCTTGACCCTCTTCGAAAAGAAAGTCGAGAGCTCGCTCTCTCTGGTCTGACGCTTCGAGATGCTCGGCGATATCGAGCACCATCGTCAGATCGTAATCTTCGAGCATGGCGTCGGCGATATCGGCGTGCGCTGCTGAGCGATCGTTCTCGTCGGCGAGCTCGAGGACAGCTCGCCGAGTCGCATTCTCTGCAATCGCGATACTCTCACCTCGAGTCGCGAGGAAGCCTCGTTTGAGCAAGAGGTCGAGCCCCTCGAGATCACGAGGATCTTCGACGATCGACGCGAGTCGAGCGATGGGGATCTCGGCGCCATAGACGGCGATGATCAGCAGTAGCCATACGCTCTTATCGGGCAGAGAGCGGATACGCTCTGCCATGACTCCACCCAGCCTCTCGGGCAGTCCGAGTTCGTCGAGCTCGTCGCGTCCGACATGAAGGCTCCACCCGTGAACAGGGTCGCGATGAATGAGCCCGCGCTCACTGGCGAGCGTGAGGTATTCGGCCACCATGGATGGAAGCCCGCGCGAGCGTCGAATCAAGAATTCCATGAGAGCGGGGGGCGGCTGCTCGACCGAAAGCATCGTGCGGATCACCGTCTCGAGAGCTTGGTCGTCGAGTGGGTCGAGTTCGATGATGTCGCTGGCTTTGAGGTCTTTGTAGCGTCGGGCCTCGAGGTCGCTCGTGACGAAGAGGGCAATCGGTAATTCCTGATGATCGATCTCGCGTTTGAGCATCACCGCATAGCGAATCAGACTCGGTAGGATCTGATCGAGCACGATTGCGATGGGCCTTCCAGCTGAGAGCCGTAAGACGATCTGCGTCCAGGCCTCGGTGCGTCGAACGATCTCGAGAGACCCCGGTAGAGGTCGCGGAATCTCGAACGACTCCATACCTGGTAGTCGCATCAGCCGAGGGTAGACGACCGCCAGCGCTGCCCCTTCTTTGCCGAGAACACGTTTCGTGAATTCGGGACCCGCCTCGCGGCACCGGTCTGCGATCTCGCTGAGCGACGCCTGAAATGGAATCACACCTTCGGGGGTCGAGCCGACCTCGACCAGAAATCCCTCGAGCGCAGGGTCGCGTTCGATGCGGTGCATGAGCTCGGTTGCAAAGCGCGTTTTGCCGCTGCCCGGGCGACCGCTGATGACGGTGACCGATCCGGTTCCGTCTTTGAGCGCGTCGATGCGCTCCTGGCAGAGT
>CAYFTY010000617.1:0-3528 GCA_964346045.1 uncultured Bradymonadales bacterium
TGGAGGTCAAAGGACAGTTATCCGACGAGTCCGGCGCATCATCTCCGTCAGAGTCCGGTGACTGACAGATATCGAATTGTCCGCCACCGGGGGGCGGCGCACAGACGAGACCTCCCGAGCAAGAGCCAATTAACCCGCCGCATTGGGAGTATGAAAGATCGCAATCATCTCCATTGCCGTCATCATCGAGGTCACCCTGAAAGGGATTCGAGTCGTTGACGCAATTATCGCAGGCGTCGCCCCAGCCGTCCGAGTCTGCGTCGGCTTGATCGACATTGTAGACTTCGGGGCAGTTATCCGAAATATCGGGCCATCCATCCGAATCGAAATCAGGCTCGCAATACGAACCAAAGCACGCATTGTTGCCACGACAATCGGAATCGCTGGTGCACGAGCGTCTCGACGCGAGGTCTTCGCAGACGTTGCCGATCATATCGCCATCGTTGTCGGCCTGGTTGGTATTCGACGCTGAGGGACAGTTATCGACCGAGTCTGGCACCCGATCTCCGTCGGCATCAGCCTCGCAGACGCCAGCAACGCAAGACTCATTCGCCGCGCAGTCTGAATCCAGCGAACAGGGACCACCCGAGGTATCGCAGACATCGCCTGTGCCGTCCCCGTCGGTATCTTCCTGGTTCGCGTTCGCAACGTTAGGACAGTTATCACACGCATCCCCAAAACCATCTCCATCGGCATCGCCCTGCGTGTTGGCGACGCTCGGGCAATTGTCGCACGCATCCCCAAACCCGTCCCCGTCCGCATCGCTCTGGTCTGTGTTCGCAACGTTAGGGCAGTTGTCGCAGGCGTCCCCCACCTGGTCCGAGTCGGCATCCATCTGCCCTGGATTGGCGTCACCCGGGCAGTTATCAGACGCATCTTCGATGTCATCGCCATCCGAGTCAGGCGCGCACATACCCTGCACACAGATACTCGAGGCGGCGCAATCGGTGTCCATCATGCAAGTATTCGAACCGTCACATACGTCGCCGATCTGGTCCATATCGCTGTCAGCCTGATCGGGATTGGCGTCCATCGGACAATTATCGCACGCATCTCCAACCTGATCGCCATCGGAATCTGCCTGGTCGTTGGCGACCGACTCGCAGTTGTCGCAGGCATCGCCGAAGGCATCGGTATCCGAATTAGCCTGCCTCAGGTTGACGGTATTCGGGCAGTTATCGCAGGCATCGGCAAAACCATCGCGGTCGGTATCCTGAAAGCTTCCCGAGCAGATGCCCGAGTTGCACGTGTCCATGATCGTGCACGCGTCTCCATCATCGCAGGGCGAGCCATCGCTTAGAGGCGAGTAGACGCAGGTGCCGCTGAGCGTATTGCAGGTCCCTGTGGCACATGGATTCTGTCCGGTGCCGCAATCGGCGTTAGTCGTACAGGTTTCGCACGCATCACCTATCCCATCGCCGTCCGAGTCAGTCTGGCGGGGGTTTACCGTCGAGATACAGGTATCACAGCTGTCTCCGACTCCATCACTATCAGCATCTAGCTGGCCCGGATTCGCATCGGCCGGGCAGTTGTCGCAAGCATCGCCGAGCCCATCGCCGTCTGCATCCTCTTGCGTACCGTTTACGGTATTCACGCAATTATCGCAGGCATCCCCGACGGTATCCGCGTCGGCATCGGTCTGATTGGGGTTTGAAACCAGAGGACAATTGTCGACGTTATCGGCGACCTGATCCTGATCGGCATCCGGTGCGCAAACACCTGCACTACAGACCTCGTCGGGAGCCGGACAATCAGCCTGAATCGCACACGTGGTGACTCCATCACAGGCGTTGCCTGCTCCATCGGCATCGTCGTCGAGCTGGTCGAAATTCGGCGTATTCAGACAGTTGTCAAAAGCATCCGGGACTCCATCGGCGTCGCTATCGGTCGAGGCCATCACCCTTGCGTTGGCGGCGTCGACCGCAGCAACGGCCCAGAATTCCCCCTGCGAAAGGGTCATCGTGTCGCGGTAGACCTCGCTATCATCGAAATAAATCACGACCGTCGCCGAGGACGTCATGCCTTGATAATGGTCGACGCCTACGTAGTACGTGAGAGCCTGCGGATTTTCGTGCACGATATTCTCGGGCCCCGCGCCATCGGTATCATCAATATCGAGAGACGGATCGTTGGCCATCGTCGCCCACATTCCGTTCCGATTGTTCCAGTAAATATCCCACGGACTCTGATTCCAGGTCGTGGCGTTGGGGTGGAGGTAGTGAACATTCAGGTCTGAGCCGTTATCATCCCAGATGAGCTGGATGCGGATTTGATCGGGGGGGCCAACCAGTCCCATATCCGACGTCCCGGTATCGCTCGAACCCATGTCCGCAGCCGACATATCATCGACCGGACCCGTATCCGACTCGGTCATATCAGGCTCGGACATATCCGATCCCATGTCAGGCAGCGATTCGCTGTCTTTCTTCTTGACTCCCCGGGTGCTGAAGTGAGTCAAGCGCGCACGCACGACATTGGCCTCGACATCGACCGTTGCGTCGTTCTCGAGTATCCACTGGTTCTCTTCGAAGACGTGGATCGCGAGTTCGCTTTCATCCACGCCCTCGGGGACGTTCGCTTGATCATACGCCATCTCGAGTTCGAGCGGCGGATCAAACTCGACGCCTTCGGGCCGAAAATCGTAGGTGCTTCCGACCACCAGATCCCCGGTCTCGAGCGGAGGCTCGACGGGTGTGACGGTGATTTCGATCTCCTCGGCCAGTGTACCCTGCGGCACACTCAACGATATCCGGCCATCATCGCTTCGCAGCTCACCGCCGTCCTCTCCGACGCTGGACTTGATCACCGGATCGTCGATCGGTGCGGGAGTGGAACCGTCGCCGGAATCGCTACTGCACGCCGTGAACGACAACAAAAGAACACAGAATACAATCGCCGCCGCGCGCCGGCGCCTGGATAAGAGGTACATCACTGAAGCCCCCAGATGGTCTATGAATTGTGATGTCTTTATTGTGTCACACGAAATCAGACTGGCAAGCGGAAATTCCAGAAACCTTTCGTCTAGTTAATCACTCTACTCCACCTTGAATTCGATGATCCCTTCACCGGGTTCTTCGCCTTTCGCGCGCGTTTCGATCTGCATCGAGTCTGCGAGCTCTTCGAATGTATTCAGGTGCTTCTGTACCGCACCGGGTGCGCCTTTGAGACTGAAGGTCACCACGACGTCACCCACGTTGACGATCCGGGCCTGAATCCGGGTCGGGCTACCTTCAAAGTCGCCGGTCACCTGCACCTTCATGGAATTCGCAACGGGCAACGACACTCTCTCGACGCGTGTTTTCGCAGAAGACACTGACCTTTCGAAGTTCCGCGCGACCTGAATCTCGAACGCCTCGGTGTCGAAGGATGGCTGTAGCGGGTCGACGAGCTGTGTCGTCATCAACATGCTGGTGCCGTCCTTCCGCGCGACCCAGCGTGCTGATGCATCGTCGGTCTTTTGCACCTGCCATTCTCTCAGAGCCTCGACATCGAGCCTCATCTTCGTGGCGGGATCGACCCATGTCTTGG
>CAYFTY010000618.1:0-3498 GCA_964346045.1 uncultured Bradymonadales bacterium
ATCCGGGCTCCAATCTTCGCGCTCGGCGAGGGCCGCAAACACTTCATGCGACGCAATGTGGCCAAAGTGAAGATAGGGGCTGAGTCGGCTGGCAACGTCATTGTCAGGGTGATTTCGATCGTCGTCATAATGCTGCAGATTCTCAGCGAGGAAGTGCGCGAGTACCTCGCGTGCGGCTTCGGCCCCGCCCCGATATTCGACGGGTAGGACCTCATGATCGATCGGTAGAGCAGAGATCAAGTCATCGGGGTTTTCGAGTTCATCGAGTGTCGCGAATGGCCATTTCGAGGTCACCGCATCGGGGAGCGCATCGAGAACTTCGAACGCGTATCCGCTCAAAGGATCTCGCTTGGGGAATTCGTTGAGATGAGGGGGCAGGACCTTATGCAGGTGCCGACGAAAGCTGTAGGCACGGGTGAATTCGCGGTCGGCCAGGCGCATTGGCAGGATGCCATTGCCGTCGACCTTCTCCATCCTGACATCCACCTGCTGCGAGGCGGCTTCGAGCATGCGAGGCAGCATGAATGCCGGGTAATCGTCGGTGACGATCACGGCCGCCTGCTTTCCGAGGGCCTCGAGCAAGCCTTTGCCTTCGTTGACATCACGCTCGATATAAGGTGCGTAAAGAACGCGTTGGTCGTCGAGCGCGCGCCAGTTGTCGAGCATGCCGTCGATAACGAAGCGATGCATCCGGTCGCTCGCCCAACGATATCCGTTGCGCAGAGCTTCGAAAACCACCAGGGGTTTTTCGAGTTCGGCTGCCCATTCTGCGGCGCGTTGAAATGCGAAGTTGTGGTGGACGCGTCTGAATGAAGTCATCCAGTAGAGGACGTATTCACGGTCCTCGTGCACGGGCGCGTCGTTGGTGTCGACGATTCGAAGTTCGGGTACTCGATGTGCCATCTATAATCCCTGCTGCAGACGTTCCTTACGATGCGCACGCGCCCCAGATTGTGCACCCCACATTGTCTTACGCGCTTGCACGACTGAGTTCGCTATCGCATAAGAGGCGCGTCAGAACACTTGGATCCTCCATAGACCACGGAGTCAATGATGTCTTCGACTCGCACCGAATACGATAGCATGGGACCTGTCGAGGTCCCCGACGACAAATACTGGGGCGCACAGACGCAGCGGTCGCTGCATAATTTCAAAATCGGTGGACACACGATGGGCCGCCCGATGATCAAGGCGCTCGGCCTGGTCAAATATGCCGCGGCCGAAGCCAATCACTCGGTCGGGATCCTCGACGCTGAAAAGAAAGAAGCGATTCAAGAGGCGGCACAGGAAGTCATCGACGGAAAGCTCGACGATCAATTTCCGCTGGTCGTCTGGCAGACCGGAAGCGGCACACAGACCAATATGAATACCAATGAGGTGATCGCCAATCGTGCGATCGAAATCCTCGGTGGTGAGATCGGCTCGAAGTCACCGGTGCATCCCAATGACGACGTCAACAAGAGCCAGTCGACCAACGATAGCTTTCCGACCGCGATGCACGTGTGCGCGGTGAACGTGATCACCGAAGATCTGATCCCCGCCACCCAAAAGTTGCGCGACGCGCTGGATGCAAAGGCACAGGAATTCGACGATATCGTCAAGATTGGTCGAACCCACCTCATGGATGCCACGCCCCTGACGCTCGGCCAGGAATTCTCGGGCTATGTCGCTCAACTCGACTACTGCATTCGCGCGCTCGAGTCCTCGCTCGAGCTGCTCTACGAGCTGGCCATCGGGGGCACCGCCGTTGGCACGGGATTGAACACCAAGCCTGGATATGCGGATAAGGTAGCCTCGACCCTGGCTGAGCTCACCGGGCATCCCTTCATCTCGGGCCCCAACAAATTTGCGCTCCTGGGCGGAAAGGAAGCCCTCTGTGAGGCGCACGGCGCGATGAACACGCTGGCGACGTCTTTGAACAAGATCGCAAACGACATTCGTTGGCTCGGCAGCGGGCCGCGATGCGGTATCGGCGAGATCATTTTGCCGGCCAACGAACCCGGATCTTCGATCATGCCCGGAAAGGTGAACCCGACCCAGGCCGAGGCGATGACGATGGTCTGCTCACAGGTGATGGGACATCATTTCGCCGTCACGCACGCCTGCTCGAACGGCAATTTCGAGCTTAACGTTTACAACCCCATGTTGGCTCATAATATTGTCGAGTCGGGCAAGATTCTGACCGACGCCTGTGATTCGTTCACAGATCATTGCGTGGTGGGTATCGAGCCGAACCACAAGCGCATCGAAGAAAACCTGAACCGGTCTCTGATGCTCGTCACCGCGCTGAATCCGCACATCGGGTACGACAAAGCGGCCGAAGTCGCCAAGAAGGCCTATAAAGAAGAGACGACACTGCGCGAGGCGATTGTCGAGCTCGGTTATATGACCGGCGAAGAATTCGACGAAAAGGTCGATCCCGAAGCAATGACGCATCCCGGCTGACCCACGAGGCTTTATGCCATCTGATTTCCATAACCGATTGCAGAAACGGTACCGCCACCTGCGCAAATTCGCGGGCAGGTGGCCTACGAATGCGTTCCGCGTCTACGACCGTGACATCCCCGAGTACGCATGGTCGGTCGATGTCTACGCCGACAAAGTCTATCTGCAAAATATCAAGAATCGCGGTGATGACGACCAGCTCGCCGACGTGCTCGACGCGATCATCGAGGTCATCGGCGTCGACGAACTCGATATTTACTACACCGAGCGTGAACGTCAGAAAGGAGATTCCCAGTACGAAAAACAGGCTGATGAAGGCAAGCGTTTCGTCGTCACTGAAGGCCATCTCAAATTCTGGGTCGACCTGGTCAAATACGTCGACACGGGGCTCTTTCTCGACCATCGCAATCTGAGGCGAGAGGTTGCCGAAGACGTAAAGGCGTATCGGAAGGAACTCGACCGCGACCCGGCTGTGCTGAATCTCTTCTCGTATACCGGCGCATTCAGCGTCTGGGCGGCGGATGCAGGAGCCAGGGTCACCTCGGTCGATATGTCGAATACCTATTTGAGCTGGTCCGAGGCGAATTTCGAGCTCAACAATCTCGACCGCACGCGGCACGACTTCCTGCGTGAGGACATCATGCAGTGGCTTCCGCGTCTTCAGCCTCACCAGAAATGGGACATCATCATTCTCGATCCTCCCACGTTTTCGACGTCCAAAAAGATGGTCGATACGCTCGACGTGCAGCGTGATCACCCCTTTCTGATCAACGAGTGTTTGCGCCATTTACACGCGGGTGGAAAGCTCTATTTTTCGACCAACCACCGCAAATTCAAATTGGATCAGAACGCCCTGAACAGTGGCGCGCGCGAAATCACCTACAAGACGATGTCCGAAGATTTTCGCGAAGGAATCCACCGCGCATTTGTACTCGAATGAAGCGACCGAACGCCGAAATGCTGCTCAATGCCTATGCCCAGGGCATCTTTCCGATGGCTCATGCCGAGGCTGACTGGGAGGTTTACTGGTATGCACCCGACCCCCGGGCGATC
>CAYFTY010000619.1:0-3495 GCA_964346045.1 uncultured Bradymonadales bacterium
GTTGAGCGTTTTGCGTTGAAAGGAGGGGGCGTGGGCGTCAACACGACAACGCCCGGATCATCGGTCTGAGCGTTCGTGCAAACGCCGAATCGCCCTCATACTGCCACGAATGAGCTACCCCAAATTTCACGTTAGTTCAATTGACACCAAATTTAAGATGAGTACAATAGTCACGAAATGGCACGAAAATACGACAACACGAAACGCGCCCGACAATCGGCTCGAACGGCCGCACGAATTCTCGAATCGGCCGAAGGTCTGATTCGTGAAAAGCCTCTCTCGGAAGTCACACTCAACGACATCGCCGATGGCGCAGAGGTGACTGTGCAGACTGTGTTGCGCCACCACGAGAGCCGTGACGGCGTACTGCAGGCGGTCGCTGAACGGCTCGGAGACCGAGTCATCGAAGAACGCAGCGCGGTCGAGGCAGGCAACATCAAAGCGGCCATCGATAATGTCCTCAAACACTATGAGTCTGAGGGCGATCTAGTCCTGCGGGTTCTCTCGGAGGAAGCGACCTCGAGTATCGCCGCCGAGACTGCCAGCCGAGGGCGCTTATTCCACCGTTCATGGGTCGAGAGAGTTTTTGGCCCACTCCTGGCGACCGAAGAGCCCATGACGACCCTCGATGCCCTGGTGGTGGCCACTGACCTCTACACATGGAGGTTGCTGCGGCGGGACCTGGGTCGGTCACTCGAAGACACTCGCAAGGTGATGATTCACCTCGTCGCGAAAGCCCTGGAAGACTGAAATGCATACGATTCTGGCCTACACCTCGCCCGCTCGTGGACACCTTTTCCCGATGATGGATCTTTTGGTCGAGCTCGAGGCGCGCGGACATCAAGTGATCGTGCAGACGCTGGAGTCTGAGAAGGACCGAGTCGAAGAGGTGGGGATCGAGCATCTGCCGATCGCGGGCGAAATCGAAGCGATCGAATTGCTCGACCACGCTGCATCCAATCCGATCGCACAGTTTCAGGTGGCGCTCGAAACGTGGCTCGAGCGTGCTCCCTTCGAAGTCGCAGATCTGCAAGAATCGGTCGAAGCCACCAACCCGGATTTTCTGCTCATCGACGCGAATACGTTTGGAGCGGCTGCAGTTGCGGAGTCGCAGGACATCCCGTGGGCTTTGCACATGCCCTATTGCTTGCCCACACCATCCCGAGATGCTCCTGCTTTTGGGCCTGGTTTTTCGCCCCCTCGCGGAGCGTTTGGTCGTATGCGCGACGCGTTCGTCCGAGGACTGATGAACCGCGCTCTATCCGCTCAGACCCGGGCTCTCAATCGCTTTCGCACGAAGCACGGCGCCAAAGCGGTCGGGGCGGTCCACGAACTCTACGATCGCCCTCCCCTCATCTTCTACCGAACGGCCGAGCCTTTCGAATATCCGCGAAGTGATTGGGGCGCCAATGTCGTCCCACTTGGTCCCGGACTCTGGGCGCCGAGTGACGAAGCGCCCGAGTGGCTCGACGAGCTTGCGCATCCCCGCGTACTCGTCACGATCTCTACCGAAGCCCAGAAAGACGGCGCGATCATCGAGACGGCTCTCGATGCCCTCGAGGGACATGTCGGGAGTGTGATCTGCACGACATCGGCCGAAGATCCGGAGTCATTCGATGCCGGCTCGGAGACGACCAAAATCTGCAAATTCCTACCCCACGCCGAGGTCTTTCCTTATGTTGATTGCATCGTGACCCACGGCGGAATGGGTACGGTCCAGCGCGCGCTCGCCGCGGGAAAGCCACTCTGTGTCGTCCCATGGGGCCGCGATCAATCCGAGTCTGCGCAACGAGTCGTCGTCGCCGGTGCCGGCACGCGACTGAACCCCTCGAAACTCGAGAGTGGTCGATTACGGCGTGCGGTCGACGAAGCGATGAAATCGAAAGCTGGAGCCGAACGAATCGCGCAGGCGTTCGAGCAGATGGGCGGGGCTTCGAGAGCTGCCGACTTGATCGAGGAAAGATTCGAAAAAGCATCGCCCGACTCCCTGCGGGCCACAGGCTGAATTCAGGTCAACCGCAATCGGATGGGGCCCCGAGCGGTAGACGGGTCGACGACCCGACCTTTCTGACAGATCTCGAGTTTTCCAGCCGCCACGAGACGCCTCGCTGCCATACGTGTACGCTCCATCCATTCGCGCCAATCATCGGGCCTGACCTTTCGTGCAGCTTCGGATGGACAGATGGTTTTGCCGCGACCCCGCTTCTGCAAAAGCGAGACAATCGTCGACTCCAGCTCGTCATCGGTTTCGTTGAGTTTCGTTCGGCGACAGCGCTTGCTGCAGTATTTGACGTTTTCCCAATCGTCTTTCCACTTTTTGCGCCACTCGAAGTCACGTCCGCATACGACACATATTTTCGTAGGCTTGCTCATGCCCTTTGGATGCAACAAACCGACCGCAAGTGCACTCAGCGAAAGTGCAACGCCGAGTCTCTGACCGGCGCGTATCCGAAGAGAAAGCTGTCGAGAAAGTAGTTCTGGTAGAGCCGCCAGGGTAGTCGGTCGCCCTGGTTGGGTAGCTCGTCGAGGGCTCTGAGAACGTAGCCCGAATTGAAGTCAATCAATGGCTGCGAAGGAGCTTCGCCCTCAGGGAGCTCGGGAACACATACCGAATCACCCCTCTCGTCCATCGACTCGAGCAGCCTGACGACCCACCGGCTGATAAGTTCGCATTTCAGAGTCCACGAGGCATTCGTGTAGCCGACGGACATAAAGGCATTCGGCACGTTGCTGAGCATGGCGCCCTTGTACATGGTCTCCTCGCCGATCTCGATGGCTTTGCCGTCAACCCGAATTTCGGCGCCCCCTGCGACGACGAGTGAGAGCCCGGTGGCACTGACGACGAGGTCAGCCTCGAGTTCGTCGCCAGACTCGAGCGCGATACCCGACGAGGTGAAGTGGTCGATATGATCGGTGACGATCGAGGCCTTACCCGAGCGCAGGACGTCGAAGAGATCATCATCAGGAACAAAACAGAGGCGCTGATCCCATGGGTCGTATCGCGGATTGAAGTGCGTATCGACATCGACCACATCCCCGATCGCGGCCCGTACTTCGCGCGTGATGAATTTGCGCGCGCTTTCGGGCAGACGGCGTGCGTATTGAAAGAACGCCATCAGCCGCAGCACGTTCTTCCAGCGGGTCAGCGTCGACCCGATCTTGCGCCCCGCAATCTTCTTCATCCACTCCGACACGACGTCGTCCGCTGGCACCGACATCACGTAGCTGGGCGAGCGCTGCAGCATCGTGACGTGCGAAGCCTTTTCGGCCATCGCCGGGACGAGGGTGACTGCCGTGGCGCCGCTGCCGATCACCACGACCTTCTTGTCTTCATACTCGATATCATCGGTCCAAAACTGGGGATGTACGAGCTCGCCGTCGAAATCCTCTACCCCCTTGAATTCGGGCATATGACCACGGTCGTAGCGATAGTATCCCGTGCAAAACCATACGAACTGTGCGCGATAGGTAGATCGCCCGGTCTCGACCGTCCAC
>CAYFTY010000620.1:0-3482 GCA_964346045.1 uncultured Bradymonadales bacterium
GACGGCAGCGGCTCCTCGCGGCCGGCGAGGAGTTCCAAAGGGGCGGCGGGGAACAGAGAGCTTGATTTTTCGACAACCATGTGCTTAATTCCCCGGCCCGCCGTCGTGCGGATGAAATAGAAGTTCCCGGGCCACTGAGCTCGGTTTAATGAGAATTTTGAATGACTCGCCGGCCGACGGGCCGCGAGACGGAGAAAAGCCATGGCAAAGCGTACTTATCAACCCAGTCGTAAAAAGCGTCGCCGCACCCACGGTTTCCGCAAGCGTCGCAAGAGCGTCGGTGGAAAGAAGGTGCTCAAGCGTCGCCGCAAAAAGGGCCGTAAACGACTTTCGGTCAAAAAGTACCGCAAGTAAGCGCCGAGGTTCTCGATCGGTCGACACGACGAACGATTTCCGAAGTCCGAGCGTCTCTTGAGGCGCTCGGATTTTCGTAGGACCGAGCGCAAAGGAAAGCGGGTCTCAGGGCGACACTTCATCGTGTACGCCCGCAAGAATCCGTTTGACCTTTCTCGTTTGGGTCTCACTCTTAGCCGCAAGGTCGGAAACGCTGTGACGCGTAACCGCTACAAACGGCGGCTCCGAGAAATATTTCGCACGAATAAGACCGAGATACCTCACGCGTATGACTATGTAGTCATCGTGAGGAGACCACGAGACGAGAAAGAACCCGAGTTCGTCGACCTGCAGAATGAGCTTTTGAGGCTCTTCGACGAGGCGACGCGACCGAAGAAGACATGAGATCAAACCACTCCGAAGCCTGCGAGCACGAGCATCACGACGATGAGAGTGCGCTGGTTCTTGGAGACGAGGATTCTCTCGAGATTGCCGAACCCAGAGGTCCTGCTGCTCGATTCGGAATCTGGGTGATCCGTGGCTACCAGCGCTTCATTTCACCCCTAACGCCGCCTGCTTGCCGTTACACGCCCACCTGCTCGCAATACACGTTGATCGCCATACGCAAGTATGGACTGGTCCGCGGCAGCTGGATGGGGATGAAACGCATCAGTCGCTGTCACCCGCTGAATCCCGGCGGGTACGACCCGGTGCCGTAGAACCCGAGGATTCGCGTGATTCCCAGCAATAACGAACCCGAGATCGACCAGAAGCGATTCATCCTCGCCATGATTATCAGTGGCGTGGTGATCGTGATCTGGCAGATGTTCTTTGCCCCCGAAATGCCGACGCCGCCCCCCACCGACGAAAATGGTGCGGTGGTCCAGGATGATGGTGAGAAACGCGACAACGCCGAGCAGGAAAAGACCGAGAAAGACGGTGAAGAATCTGAGCCCGTCGAAGACGTCGAAGAAGTCGAAGAGGCCAAGCCGGTCGTACCTAAAAAGAAGATCGACCCGGCCGAAAAGACCCTCGAAACGAAGAAATTCCGGGTCAAGCTGCACAACGAAGGCGCACGAGTACGAGGGGTCGAAATTCTCGACCCTGAGCAATACCAGGCCGCCGGTGATCTGCTGAAGGCCTATCCCGAGGGTTCCGAGCATTTCCCCTACGCCGTGAAATTCGTCGATGACGAGATCACGTTCGACGACGACGAACTCTGGGAAATCGTCGAAGAAGAGAGCGGCGATGGTCAGATTACGTTCCGACACGTCGATCCAGACGGCAAGTGGACCGTCGAGAAGATCTACTCGGTCATCCCCGATCAGGAATTTCAGCTCGAGCTCGAGGTGCGGGTCACCAACCAGATGACCGACGGCAGCATCAAGGATTCGATGGCGCTCGACATCTTTGGATATAAGGACCCGACCGTAGAACGGTCGTTTCTCGACGTGCGCCCCGACGAACTCGAGGCGATTTGCCGCACGCTCGACGATACCGAGCGCGAGATCTACGGAAGCGTCGACGAGGCCATGGTCTTCTCGGAACAGCCGGTCGTCTGGGCCGGTATCGACAAGCGGTACTTCCTCTTTTCGGCTGTGCCCGACAAGAACGCAAAGCAATGTTCATTCGAAACGGTCGACACCGATTACCTGCGCTCGCGAATCGTCCAGGACGAATTCGATATCGATCCCGGTGAGCAGTACTCGATGCGCTATCTCTTGGTCATCGGGCCCAAGGACCAGGATGTTCTCGACGCTGCGGGTCACAAGCTCGCCGAAGCGATCGACTACGGATTCTTCACCTTCCTGGCCCGCCCGATGCGCTGGGCGCTGGTCAATATCTACGATTTCGTGGGCAACTGGGGTATCGCCATCCTTTTGCTGACGATCATCATTCGTCTCTTCATGTGGCCCATCAATAAGAAGGTCTACGAGAACAGCGAGCGCATGAAGGACATCCAGCCGCAGCTCAAGAAGGTCCGCGAGAAATACGAGGATGACCAGCAGCGGCTCGCCGAAGAGACGATGAAGACGTTCAAAGAAAACAACGTCAGTGCGCTGGGTTGTGCGCCCATGTTCCTGCAGTTCCCGATCTTCCTGGCGCTCTACTTCATGATTTTGAACTCGGTCGAGCTCTACCAGGCAGATTTCATGCTCTGGTACACCGACCTGAGTGAGCCCGATCCCTATTATGTGCTGCCCATCCTGATGGGTATCGTGATGTACGCCCAGCAATCGATGATGCAGGTCGAGGGCCCGAACCCGCAGATGCAGACGGTCATGAAGATCATGCCGCTGACATTCACGGTCTTCATGCTCTTTTTGCCGTCGGGTGTTGTGCTCTACTACAGCGCGAGTATGCTCCTTGGGATTGCGCAGCAGTTCTATATCAAGCGAATGTTCGCGAAACGGCGCGAAGAGGCCGAGGCCGCGACCTGACTCAATCTTTATGCCGGCGCGCACGTCGGCGTTCCACGGATGAATGATGGCTGAAGAAAACGAAGATAAATCGATCGACGAACTCGATGAAGACTCCGACGCAGAGCTCGACGAAGATTCGGACGCAGAGCTCGACGAAGACTCGGACGCCGAAGAAGAAAAAGAAGAAAAGCCCGAGCGGAAGAAGCTCGACCGGCGCCAGCTCAAAAGCCTCGGCAAAAAGCACCTGATTGCCCTCGCCGAGAAGCTTCGACTCGACCTCGAAGTCGACGCCGAGAACACCAGAGAGGGTGTTCGCTTCGATATTTCGGGAGATGATGCCCGAGTCTATTTGCTCGCAGGCGGCCGCTCGCCACAGAAGCTCGACGCAGTTCAGACCTGGCTGCGCGCTGCCCTCGAAAATGACGGCGACACGCGTGGAAAGGATATCGATGTCGACGTCGAAGGCTTCCGCCAGGAGCGTGAAGAGCGACTCGTGCGCATGGCGAAGGTACTTGCCCGGGATGCCAAGCGCATCGACCGCGAGGTGCTGGTTGCCGGACTCAACTCGTTCGAGCGTCGCATCGTGCACCGCTCGCTCGACGATGTCGGCGGAGTCACCACCGAATCAACCGGCCGCGGCTCGTTCCGCAAGCTCCGTGTGGAGCCCGAATAGAGTGATATTCTAGTTTTAGCGGGCACATGCAGCTATTTTCCCACACAGAATTC
>CAYFTY010000621.1:0-3480 GCA_964346045.1 uncultured Bradymonadales bacterium
GCTCCACGCTCACGCAGCCTGCCACGATCACCAATCCCGATGGAGAAATTGTCTTCGAGGTAGGAGCCAACAACACCAACCGCGTCGATGCCTACTCTGAGGTGATGACGGCGCTTGTGCCGGTGAACCCTTCGGTTTCGGTGGGCGAGGGCGCGTGGGAGTTTGTGTTCTTTGGGGCAGGTTCGGCGAATGCAGATGTCGAAGCACTCGTGAAGGTCGGCTCGGCCTCGAGCGGTGCTCTCGATCTGAATATCCACTTTGTCGGTGTCGATGGACTCGACGCTTCGACCGCGCCTGACGATGCCGATTTTCAAGAGGTGCTCTCGGGCGTGCGTTCGACGTACCAGGGCGCTGGAATTTCGATCGGAGACATCGAGTACTTCGATGTCGACGATGAGCGATATGCGGTCCTCGAGACGACACAGGTCGGTACCGGGGAGTTGCTTTCACTGCTTCGCGAGCACAGCCAAGGCCGTGACAATCGCGCACTCAACCTTTTCTTCGTCGCCGATATCGAGAATCCGAATTCAGCGCGCTCGCTCCTCGGGGTGTCGGCGGGTGTTCCCGGTCCACCGGCTCTGCACGGGCTGGCGCGCTCGGGAGTTGCCATCAGCACGGCGAACTTCGCAGCGGCCCGCGGCGGCAGTGGTGACCTCGCCGACGCGAAGGCCGAATTGACGCTGGTGACCGCCCACGAAATGGGTCACTACCTGGGGCTTTTTCATACGACCGAAGCGAACGGTGAGAACCTCTCGGGGGGCTTGAATGGAGTTGATCCCATCGGTGATACACCCGTGTGTTCGGATTCCTCGGACGCCGACTCGGACGGTATACTCTCGGCCAGCGAATGCTCGGGCGCAGACGCGTCCAACCTGATGTTCTGGAGCCCGCCCAACTCGGCTCGCACGCTGACGAGCGGGCAGGGAAATGTGCTTCGCCGAAACCCGGTCGTTCGTTGAAGAGACTTGGATGAAAGCTCTACGCGTTGGTCTGACGCTTCTGGTGTGCCTGGTGCTCTCGCCCTCGTTATGGGCCGAAGAGACGCCTCAGGACTCGGTGCACGTACCAGCACTGCGTGCCGATCTTCACCTCGAGCATCGAACGGCTGGCATCGAGCGCCTCGCTTCTCAGGTAGAGCCTCTCGTCTCGGATATTCTGGCCCTCGAGGAGGACGATCGAGCCGATGAGGAAAAGGAGCTCGACGCGCTCTCGGACGATCCGCTGACCCTTTACGCACTTGCCAGACGGGCACTCGATGAGGGGCGCGAAGAGCCTGCCAGGTATCTTTTCGAGCGTTCGTTGGCCGCCGAAGAGATCAATCTCTACGAGCGCCTTTCCGGCTCTCGCTACGCTGAAATTCTCGAGCTCGAATTTTTCGAAAAATTCGACGAGGCGCGCGCCGCCTGGAAAGAGGCCTATGAGGCCGATCCATTGACCTCGTATTTCATGATCGCGCGTTATTCTCGCATCGAGGATCCGAGCCTTCTCGAGGGGTTGGTGGCACACGTGAGAGGTGTCGTTGCCGCAGCCAGAGCCGGCGAAGAGGCGGTGATCTACGAGCCGAGACCTAATCGAAAGCGAATGTTGAACGTCGTCTCGCAGGATGAAGCCCTCGAGGCTTTCCGCGCCGGAAAGCCCCTACGCTACGCCTACATCGAGAGCCTCGACCTCAGCGGTCAGACCTTCGATGAGCCCGTGATGTGCCAGCGATGCGTGATCGGCAAGGTGAAGGGCTACAATTCGACCTTCAAAGGTCGCTTCATCATGCGCGGATTCGTGCTCGGCGATTTCAACGTGGGCAAGAGCTGGACGGGCGAAGTCAATCGTAGCCGAACGATTCCGCCGTCGAACTTCGAATCCCTCGTGCTCGACAAGGTCGTCGTGCTTGGCGATCTGAAGCTCGACTCGGTCGAAATTCACTCGGGAACCGCGAGCTTTCCGTTCACCGTCGTCACGGGGGCGGCTGATTTTCGAAACGTCCAATTTCATCAGGTTGCTGATTTTCGTTTTGCGCAGGTTGATGGGGGCGTCTCATTCAAAGGTTCGCGGTTCGAAGGGCCCGCTTATTTTGGGCATCTCATCAGCGGCGGCATCGATCTGACGCGCGCGGTCTCACGCAAGAACACACTCCTATTCGACTCGAACCTGATCACCGGGTCGGTCGAGATTTCGCGGGCCGAGTTCGACCGCGGCATCACCTTCGAGAATTCCGTATTCACGCGGCCGCTCGAGATGCGCAATGCACGCATCGGAGACCGCCTGAATTTCAGCCGTGCAATCTTTTCGGCTGGGGCAATCCTCGAATATCTCGAAATCGATGACGTCGAGCTTTTCGGGGCGGTGGCGCTGGGCGATTTTGCGCTTTCTGACAGCGTCATTCGCGGAAACGCGCGTTTTGCAGTCGACGGTCTGAATCGGCGTTTGCATCTGCAGGACGTTCATGGCCTGCATACCCTCTACAAACAATATCAGGGGGATATCGATGCCGAGGATGCGCTCACGGAGACCTCCCAATACGGCGTCGTTCATGTCGATGATCTTACGGCTCGTTTTCACCAGAATACGTCTTTTGCCAACACCATCTTCGAGAAGTTCGTCGGATTCGAAGGGGTTTATTTCGGCAGCGAGGCCGAACACCTCGCGAGCTTCTACAACGCTCAATTTTATGGAGAGGCACATTTCGAGCGCGCCAGTTTCGATGGCATCGCAGATTTCCGAACGATTTCGGGCAACGAGATATCATTCAACGCCACGAGTTTTGCGAACACGTGGATCCTCGACGACGCCAACATCCCGGGACGCCTCTCGGTCAACGATATCGAATTCAGCAAGCAGACATCGCTTTCGTTTTATGGGGCGCGACTCGCCTATTTTGGGATCACCAGGCCCGATCTCTTGCATCAGGATGAACGTCGGCTCTTTTACGAGAATTGCATCGAAGAGGGCGACGAGGTCGTCGATGATCCCCGACTCCTTGCTGCGCGCTGGGATTTTGCGAATGAGGTCGAGCGAAAAGACGTCAGCGAGATTGCCGAGAGAGCTCGCAACCTCTGTCTCGACCGTGTGATCGGAGAGTTCGTCGTGCTGCGTGACTCGTTCACCTCACGAGGGATGACCGAAGACGCCGACTGGGCCTACTGGCACCTCAGGCATTACAGCAATCTCCGCGATCGCGAGCGCTCGAGTGGGTTCGATTTGCTGGGTGCGTGGGCGCGGTGGCTCTTTTTCGAAAAGGCATTTGGATGGGGTGTACGGCTTGGCAATCTATTCTGGACATCCCTGGTCGTGATTCTCTTTTTCATGGTCCTGATCCGACTTCTTTGCGGCAGCATGGTCGTCGACTGGGACGACAGTCCATACGCGCTCAAAGATCTGCCGACCTATGCACTCTTCGTCATCAGTCTGCACAGCTTTCTCGGGCGGGCCCGGGATTGGAAATCGAAGTCGTCGAATAAGGTTTGGAAGGTCCTCTATACGACC
>CAYFTY010000622.1:0-3477 GCA_964346045.1 uncultured Bradymonadales bacterium
GAGTCGTGAAGAAGGGCTCGAAAATACGCTGCAGAATTTCTTCGTGCATGCCCTTCCCATCGTCGACCACATTGACGTCGAGCCAGTCTTTCGAAGCTTCGACACGGATCGTGATATTGCCACCGTCCTCATCCATTGCTGTGGCAGCGTTCGAAATGAGATTCACGAACACCTGCTTGAGCTGATTATGAGACCCACGCACCAGAGCGCTGGATTCGTAGAGCTCGAGGTGCAGATCCGTCTGATGTTCGCGCAGGGTGAGTTCGCAGAGCATGCCGGATTCGCGGATGACCGAGTGAATATCGACCGGATCGCTCGCCTCCTCGTTCGGACGTGCGAGTGCCACCAGGTCCTGGACAAAAGCATCGATCTGTTCGACCCCTTTGATGATGCGTCGAAGACGGTCTCGATCCCGATCCTCAAAGAGTGAGTCTTCGTACTTTCGCAGGAGGTAATCGGCGTAATTCAGAATGCTCGTGAGTGGATTCTTGAGCTCGTGCGCCACCCCGGTCGCGAGTTGGCCAATGTTCATCAGGTGCTCGGCACGATTCAGACGCTTCTCGAGCTCGACGAGACTCAGCTCATTCTGTTGGCCGGTGACAATGAATCCCTGGCCGGCCTCGCGCCCGATCTGATTTGCCGCGACCTGGATCGTGAGGATTACCTGGCTGGATCCTTCACCGTCACCGTTGACCAACGCCGCCTCGATGGGTTCGGCGTCACCGCCTGCCATCACGGTCGCAGCCGCGGTGCGAATGGCAGCTCGACTGCTTTCTGAGAAAAAGTCCAGAAGGTCTCGTCCGACCGTATGATCGTCGTAAACGAGAGACTCGAACGTCTGGTTGCAGACCCGAATGCGGCGACGTTCATCGCAGATCAGCACGACAGCATCGAGTTGGTCGATGATCGGCGCAACCTGGCTGTAATCCTCTCGGTGCCAGAGGCGACCGAGTGCAAAGGAGACCTGCTGCGCAAATGCCTCGAATGCGTCGCGTTCGGCCACTGAGAACTTCTTGTCTTCACGGCTTTCAACCTGCAGAAACCCTTCCTGTGCTCCAATCGCCTGCAGATCCACCCGATGTGACTGTGCTGCGGTCGACCAGAATTGCAATCTTTCGCCTTCGGCGCTCTCGAGGTGCTCTGCCGGTTTCTCCCAGGCCGCGTGCTGATACACCATGGGCGCCCCCCGAGGTCGTTTCACCTGCATGTGAAAGGAGTAGTCGGGAAAGACCTCTGAAAACGAGGATGCAAAGAGCGCGACGACCTTGTCTGCCGACTTGAAGAGCTCGAGGTGACGGTTCACGTTCACCAGCGACTCGAGAAGCCTCAGGTTGGACGGCAAGCCACTGTGAGGACTTGCCTCGAAGGCGACCCTGTATCCGCCATTTTTCAAAGGCAGAAGCGAGACCGAAGCCCGTGAATTTCGGGCGCCTTCGACCTGAACGTCTGCCATGAAAAATTCCTGCAGGCCGTCTTCGGTCATGCGCATCTGCCGAACCGTCTCGCGCACACCGAGGTGTAAACGCAAACGTTCTCCATCATGCGGCTCGAGCAGGGTTCGAGCGGCCGAGTTCAGGGAATGTACCCACCCGTCTTCATCACATACCCCGGTGGGTTCGGGGACACGCTCGAAGACATCCTGAAAATCTACTTCGTACTTCTTTTCAGTCATGATCCTCGTCACTCTCATCCGCCAACATCTTTGCGATGAGTTCGCGTCGGATTTCTTGTGTGGAAGAGCCTACCTGAGGTGGGTCGAGGACCTTCTCGACCGGATTCTCCTGAAGCTCATCGACCGCATCTGACGAATGGTCGAGATCCACGATCCGAGTACCCCCTACGTACTCTTTCGTCTTGTATTCGGTGATGCGACCGATCTTTCGAACGATATCGGCCACACGTCTTGCTTCGTCATAGATCTTTTCGGCAGGCCGCCAGTTTTCGTCCTCTTCGTCGAGGCGCTTTCGCAAAAGCTCCGCGTATCCAAGAAGACTGGTCAGCGGCTGATTCAGCTCGTGCGCCATGCCGCCGGCCAACTCGGCCGCAACTGCTCGTCTGCGCGTTCGCTCTAGGTTCTCGGTTGCTTCCTGAAGCTTCTCTTCCATCTGAAGGCGACCCCGAAGATCGGTAAAGATCCCGACGGTCGTCAACTCGGTTCCGTCTTCGTCGTAAATGATCGCAGCCGAAATCGCGACCGGGATCTCAGCCCCATCGCGATCGACCAGAATCTCGCGTTTGGGCTCGAGTTTTCCGCGCCCCCCGAATCGGTCGCTGCGCAGAAGGTGCATGATGCGCTGGGCTCCCCCATCAGGGTAGAGTTCTCGCACACTCATCCCTGCCGCTTCGGTCTGAGTCCATCCAAGGATCGATTCTGCCGCCCGATTGAAAAGCTGAATCGTGCCGCTGGCCGCGTCGCTGGCAACGATGGCATCCGGGCTGGATTCGATCACCCCCTGCAAAAAGTCGCGCGCCTTAGACAACTCGTCCATCGCCTGGTCGATTCGCTCGTGCTCTTTTCGGACCGAATCAAAAAGCTCGGCCCGATGCACGGCGACTGCCGCGAAATCTGCTGTGATCGAAGCGATGGAACGTTCTCGCGCCCCTGTTGCCAACCCACCCCGATCGGCGAGGAGCACGAAAATCCCGACCAATTTATCTTTGAGCCGCATTGGGAAAACAGCCGACGAGTGACGCTCGGCGTGCGTCGAGTAATGCCCACCCATAAACTGCGTCAGACGCGAGGTTTCTTCGCGGCCGAGCAGCACCGGTTTTCGCTCGAGCAGAGATTCCGAGACCTCGGGCATATCGCGCAGGTCGAGCACCATATTCGGCGACCCCTCGCTACGCGACGGATCTGCGGGAAGCGCCCGATGCAGATCTCCGGACGCTTCATCGACCAGATAGACCGAGCAATGCGCCACCCTCAGACCTGTGCGCACCATATCGATCAGGGTGCGCAAGATGCTTGGCAACGAATCGTCCTGACTCATGACCTTGGCAAATTGAGTCATCAAGAAGAGGTCTTCGTTCTCGCGGCGTAACTCTCGCAGCTGAGCCGTGCGGGTGAGTTGCCAGTTCAGACGCGCGAGCAATTCGCTGGCGCTGAATGGCTTGCGCACGACGTCGTCTGCGCCTGCCTCGAATGCGTTCAGAAGAGCTCCCTCCGACGAAAGAGCAGTCAACACGATGATAGGAACCTCGCCAGTCGAGGGTCGCTCACGCAAATTACGAATGAGCTCGACCCCCGGGATATGCGGCATGTTCAGATCGATGAGGAGTAAGTCTGGTGTGACCTCGTCTAACGCACCACCGACGTCACGAGGATCGCTGAAACCCTGACAAAGAAAGCCAGCGTCTTCGAGTAAACCACCGACCGCGCCGATGAGTTCGACCTCATCATCGACGATCCAGATCTCTTGTTGTGATTCTCGATTCGGCATCGAAGCACGCTCGTTTGCTGGCCAGCAAAGCTTAAGG
>CAYFTY010000623.1:0-3476 GCA_964346045.1 uncultured Bradymonadales bacterium
GGCTACGTCTCCAAGCCCTGGGGCTTCGTCCAAGGGTGGGATTTCTATTTGAACAACCTTCGGAAGAATTACCGGATCGATGCTCGTTCGATGGCAAAGATGGGACTGAAGTGGATGACCGAGAGCGCAAAAAAGGGGCACCTCTTCATGTATCTCGGAACCATCGATCCCCACGTCAGCTACCGTCGACATGAGGAGATTATCGATCGCTACGATACCGAACCCTATTCAGGACGTTTTCGGCGTGCCTGCTACGGTGAAGATCTCGGCAAGATCAAGGGCGGGTCACTTCGCGTCACCGAGCGAGACAAGGTTCGGATTCGAAACCTTTACAAGAACGAGATCACCTATAACGACATTGCATTTGGCGAAATTCGCGCCGGTCTCGAGGAGGCCGGTATGTGGGAGGAAACGATGGTGGTCGTCACCTCGGATCACGGCGAGGAATTCTGGGAGCATGGCAGCGTCGGGCACGGACACAGCATTTATGGCGATCAGGTGCACGTGCCATTGATCCTTTATTATCCGCCGCTGATTCCAGCAAATACCGTCGTCGAAGCCGGAGCCGATGTGTTGGATATCATGCCGACTCTCACCGACATCGTCGGAGCCGAGAGGCCAAAGGGTGTGCAGGGCAAATCATTGATGCCGCTTGTCTACAAGACCACGGGCGATTATCCCGAGCCGGCTGCTGCGACTCAGTACAAGATTCACTACGCGATGCAAATGCAGCACTGGAAGCTCTACCTGCGACGCGGTGAGTACCAGGTCTACGACCGAAAGGCCGATCATCTGCAGATGAACGACGTGGCCGAAAAGCACCCGATCGCGAGTCGCTGGCTTCTCGATTCGATGGGTTGGTTCCGCGCCAACCGCAAGACCTGGGATAAGGTCGAGCTGGGTGCGGCAAGCAATCTCAAGGATGGTTTCTACGAATCACTAAAGCGGCTGAATGAGGAAGACTGAGTCATTCGCTGAGCGAGAAGATCCAGAGGCAATCTTGCGCATCCGCAAACATATGCAAGAGTAGACCCGCACCCACGATGCGGGTCTGCGGGATGTAGAGCATCAGGGCGTAGACCCCGATCGCGCCCCACGAATGCAGGGGGTGAAATCCGATGCCACATCGGTCGGGAACGAAAACGTCTGGCCACGCAAAGAGATGGTCGAGGTCGACGAGCATCGTCGCGAGCATGATCAGCCACGCCTCTTTGAATCGAGAACGAAAGAAGAGGTAGGCGACCAGACCAGGGGCCAGAACATGCAGGCCGTAGTGAACCAGCGTCTGCAAGACCTCGAGCCACTGCACAGGCATCAGTTCTCCGTATTGCGGATCTCAGCGAGGTTGATGGAAAGCCAGATCACACCCGACCAGCAAAGAAATAGAGGGTAGGGCTCGACGCCGAAGAGCTTCTCGTCGAAGGCCGCAAACAAGAGTAAGGCGAGCTGCGCTGCGACCCCCGAACGGAAGGCGAAGGACTTCCAGCCACCTGCACTCAGCGGTGTCGATTTCAGATACCCGCGGCGTTGGGCGGGTAGTGTGGCCAGAAAGTTGAAAGTCAGAAGAAATGCGCCGACGCCCGAAACCGGGTCCATCGCGCTCAGGTCTGAGGAGAGACCGGCACCAATCAAGAGCAGGGCGAGCGCGCCGGTGCGGCTCGCCTTGAAGAGAGTGTTTAAATCACGGGGCTCGCTGCTCATGCCTCGGCAGCTTCTTCGTCGACTTCTTCGGGCGTAACGTCGAACTCGGGCGGGCGCTCCCACGCATCTTTCCAATCGTAGCCAAGGTCGGCATGCGTCAGGTCGGGATCGTCGAGCTCGGCTTTCGGTCGCTCGAATCGCTCGACAGACCAGATCCGCAGGCCACGATTTTCGACTTCACGAAACGCACGCTCGATGTCAATTTCGTTGGGCCGCAGCGTGATGACGTCGTAATGAACCGACTGCAATTTGGGATCGTTGATGCCGCGGGCCAACAGGAGTGAGACATCGGGGCCATCGATGCGGATGCGCCGTAGATCGTACTCCCTGGATGCCGGAATACGCTCTTCTCCAGCCTCGACGGCGTGCAGGAGCGCTTCGAGGTCCGGGTAATTCTCGCGGAACGGACTGAGTTCGTGGGCAAACTCCCAGTAGAGGTTCACCGCGTTGTTTTCACGAACCTGCGTCAGCAATTTGTAGAACTGGTAGGGGTGGGTGTGCACGTCGACTAGATCGCCCACTCCTCGAGTTTTCTTCTCGGCCTCTTTCTTGAGGCGAAGCGTGCGTTGGTGGCACTTTTTGAATTTCTTTCCGCTGCCGCATGGGCATGGGTCGTTGCGACCCGCATCTTCGAAATCTTCAGTCGATAGCTCGGTCATGAATCTACTTCCATCAAGAGTCGATCAACGGCGTCGGAATTGCTGCTGCATGCGCTGTGCGGGTGGCCGGTCGAGATGGAACTGATACCAGAGCATGTTCCAGCCTCGCATCTTCATCTTCTTGTTATTCTGCAATGCCTTGAGATTCTTGTCGGTCTTTTCGTCTTTGTCGAGGTGTTCCTTGGCGCGTACCAGAATATCGATGGCAGCGTCTCGGTTTCCCTGCTTCCACATACAATAAGCGTAGAGATTCCAGAGCAGGGCCTGTTTTTTGTTGGCCATCACGGCCTCTTCGAAGACCTCTTTCATCTCATCGTATTTCTTTCGCTTGTAGTAAAGCACACCGAGCATGGCTCGCGGCATCCAGTTCTTCTTGAAAGAGCGTTTGAGGTAGGGCTCAGATTCGTCGAAACGTTTGGAAGCGTAGAGGATGAGTCCGATCTGGCCATCGATCTGAGACTCGAGGAAGATCTGCTTACGAGCGGCCGGATAGGCCGATTGCATGATTTCGATTCCCTGATCGACTTTCTTCTTTTCGACGAGGGCCTGCCCCTCTTTCATGACTCGCTCGACTTCAGCAATCGATTTTCGAGCGAGATAAATGAAGACGGCAATCTGGGCAATAATCCCGGGTACGATGCCGTAAGCGAGCTCGAAATCTCCACCGCCGAAGAGAAAACTAAAGGCGATGGTGGCGACGGCGCCAACGATAAGTGAAGCGACGATATTGTACATGCAAACCTCGGCTACCGGCTCGTCTCAATAGGGGACGGGGTATCCGGCGCAGAATTCCTTGACCTCGGCCG
Organism: uncultured Bradymonadales bacterium; assembly: GCA_964346045.1. GTDB lineage: Bacteria > Myxococcota_A > Bradymonadia > Bradymonadales > Bradymonadaceae > CAYFTY01. The sequence goes on from CAYFTY010000623.1 coordinate 3,167, forward strand.
CGATGCTGGCGAGCTGGTCATCGTCGTCACGAGACTCGATGGCCTGATCGATCCAGTCGACGATCTGGTGCATGTCTTCTGCGTCCATGCCTCGCGTCGTGACTGCTGCGGTACCGATACGTACACCCGAAGGATCGAAGGGCCCGCGTTGATCGTAGGGGATGGAGTTGGCGTTAGCGACGATGCCAGCCTTTTCCATCGCGACCGCGGCAGGCTTACCGCCCACGTCTCTCGCGGTCAAATCCAGAAGGAGAAGGTGGTTGTCGGTGCCGCCGGTCACGAGCCGGTATCCCTTCTCGAGGAAGGCTTC
>CAYFTY010000624.1:0-3475 GCA_964346045.1 uncultured Bradymonadales bacterium
TATCTCATCCCGAAGCAGCTCGAGGCGCACGGGATCGACGAGGATAATCTCGAGATTGAAGACGACGCCCTCGACACTGTGATTCGCAATCACACGCGAGAGGCAGGTGTTCGCAATCTCGAACGTCGCGTCGCCGACGTCTGCCGTGGCGTGGCCGTACAGGTCGCCGAGGCAATCGGAGACGCCGAAGAGGGCGAGGAGCCAGAAGAGGTGAGCATCACGGTCACCAAAGAAAATCTGGACGACTTCCTCGGACCCGAAAAATATCAATACGAGGTCGCCCAGCGCGTCTCACAGCCTGGCGTTGCGACCGGGCTGGCGTGGACCGCAGCGGGCGGAGACATCCTCTTTATCGAAGCCACCAAGATGCAGGGTAAGGGCGAGCTCGTCCTGACCGGCCAACTCGGTGACGTGATGAAGGAGTCGGTGCGAGCGGCGCTTAGCTATATTCGCTCGAATGTCGACACCTTCGGGATCGACCCACAGTTCATGCGCAAGCATGACATCCACCTCCACGTGCCCGCAGGCGCGATACCCAAAGACGGCCCATCGGCAGGCATTACCATGTTCATTGCGTTGTTGAGCTTGTTGACCGGTATCAAGACCCGCAGCGACGTCGCCATGACCGGCGAAATCACGCTGCGTGGCAACGTCTTGCCGGTCGGAGGTATCAAAGAGAAGGTACTCGCCGCTCACCGTTCGGGTATCAAGAGGGTCATCCTCCCGGAACGCAATCGGAAAGATCTCGTTGACGTCTCAGACGACGTCAAAGAAGAGATGGAGTTTCACTTCGCCGAGCACGTCAGCATACTGCCGGACCTCGTGCTTGAGAAGGAGCTCGAAGCGCGGCAGCCCGAGGCCGAAGAGCCTGAAGAGGCCACAGCCGAATGAGTCCGAGGCGGCGCGCTCAGCGCCGCCTTTTTTGTAGCTGGAGTATCGGCATGAAGATCCAATCCGTATGCGTCTTCTGCGGCAGCAGCCCTGGAACATCCCCTCACTACACCGAGGTCGCGCGCGAGGTCGGGGCGCGTATTGCGGCGAGCGGTCGAACGCTCGTCTTTGGAGGAGGCAGTGTCGGGATGATGGGGGCAGTCGCAGATGGTGCAGTCGAGCAGGGCGGCGAGGTGATCGGTGTTATTCCGCACGGACTCGCTGATCGGGAACGAATGCACACGGGCGTGAGCCAGATGATTCGCGTCGAAACCATGCATCGCCGAAAGGCCCGCATGGCCGAAGCCTCGGACGCTTTCGTTGCGTTGCCCGGCGGGATGGGCACCCTCGAAGAGTTCACCGAAATTTTTACGTGGGGGCAACTCGGCATCCACGGAAAGCCATTCGGCCTGCATAATATCGAAGGGTACTTCGAGCCTTTCGTCGACTTTCTAGACCACATGGTGGCCCAGGGCTTCCTGCGCGAGCGTCACCGATCGCTGGTCACCATCCACGAAGATTTTGAGGAGATGCTCGAGAGATTCGAGCGGTGGGAGGCTCCCTCAGAGGTCATCTGGTTGACCCCCGAGGAGACCTGAATTCACTTGAATTCGACTTCGACAATTTCGACCAGGCGGTCGCCGCCCGGCGCCTTGATGGTCGTTTCGTCGCCTTCGGATTTCCCGATCAGCGCCTTGGCAATCGGTGAGCTGAACGAGATCTTACTCTCTTTGAGATCCGACTCGTCATCGCCGACGATTTTGTAGGTCTTTTCTTCGTCGGTATCGATGTCGAAGATTGTGACCGTGGCACCGAAGACCACCCGATCTCCACCCAGCTTGGTCACATCGATGACTTCGGCATTGGAAAGCTTGGCTTCGATCTCCTGAATTCGTCCCTCGACGAATCCCTGTTTTTCTTTGGCGGCATGGTACTCGGCGTTCTCTTTGAGATCGCCGTGCGCACGCGCGGTTTCGATTTCGCTGACGATTTTCGGTCTCTCGACCTTCTTGAGGTTCTCGAGTTCGTCCCTGAGAGCCCGATAGCCTTCTGCAGTCATTGGAATTCGCATTTAATATCCTTTTCTGGCGGCACTTCATCGTACCGCTGCATGGTACTCCTGAATAGACTTCACTCCGGCCTCGCGCTCTTGCGCTTCGAGCAACGCGCTGAATGTCGCTGCCGCGGCCGAGAGGGTCGTGAAATAGGGAATGCCCCGATTGACAGTCTCGCGTCGAATCGAGCGACTATCCCGGATCGACTGGGCCCCGATGGTCGTGTTGATCACGGTTGAGATTTCGCCGTTGATGATCGCATCCACGATATGGGGTTGGCCTTCCTTGACCTTGTTGATGGGCGATACGTCGATCCCGTTCTCGGCCAGATATTTGGCTGTCCCGCGGGTCGACACGATATCGAACCCGAGCTTCTTGAGGGTTCGGGCCACGGGCACGCTGGCCCATTTATCCGAGTTTCTGACGCTCAAAAAGACCGTTCCCCCGGTCGCCGGTTCATTAAAGGCGGCGATCTGCGCTTTGATGAACGCATTGTTAAAATCGTCGTCAATGCCCATCACCTCTCCGGTCGAACGCATCTCGGGGCCGAGTATGGTGTCGACTTCGGGGAACTTCGTAAAGGGGAAGACACTTTCTTTGACCGCGAAGTGCCGCGGCAAGATCTCACGGGTGAGCCCGAGGCTTCCGAGTTTTTCGCCCAACATGGCTCGTGCAGCGATCCCGGCGAGCGGCCGACCGATGGACTTCGAGATAAAGGGTATCGTCCGGCTGGCCCGGGGGTTGACCTCGAGCACGAAAACCTTTCGTTCCTGCACGGCAAATTGCACGTTCATCAACCCGACGATCTCGAGCTCGCGTGCGAGAGCCTTGGTCTGTTCGCGGATGACGCGCAGCACTGACTCTGCGAGCCCGTGCGGAGGCGTCACGCAGATCGAGTCGCCCGAGTGGACCCCGGCCTCTTCGATATGCTCCATGATACCGCCGATGACGGTCGTTGTGCCGTCGCTGATGCAATCGACATCGACCTCGACCGCCTGGTCCAGGAATTTGTCCATCAACACGCCTTTGCCGTGCGACTCGACGACGGCGCGATCAAACACGGCCTGAAGCTCGTCTTCGTCATAGACGACCTGCATGGCGAGTCCACCGAGCACGTAGCTCGGTCGAACGAGCACGGGGTACTCCAGCTCGCGGGCGTAGCGTTCAGCCTCTTCGATCGAATGGGCGATGCGAGCTGCGGGTTGCGTCAGGTCGAGCTTCTCGACAATTTCATTGAAACGTTCGCGGTCCTCGGTTCGATCAATCGCGTCATGGTCGGTTCCCAGAATCCGCACGCCATGCTCGGCGAGCTGTTCGGCGATTTTGAGTGGAGTCTGACCGCCGAACTGTAGGATGACTCCGACAGGGTTTTCGCGATCGATGATGGCCATCACCGTCTCAAAGGTGAGCGGCTCGAAATAGAGTCGATCCGAGATATCGTAGTCTGTACTCACGGTCTCGGGATTGCAGTTCACCATGATGGTGCGATA
>CAYFTY010000625.1:0-3473 GCA_964346045.1 uncultured Bradymonadales bacterium
CGCGGTGATGACGGCCGATTATCCGTCTGATGTCAGGGCTTTGATCGGATTAGGCCGAGCTGCCTCGCGATTCCCATACGTCGGCGTGATGGGAGCTCCAGCCAAATTGCGAGCGATCATCTCGGACCTGCAAGAAGCCGACATCGACGAAGAGTTCGTCGACTCGCTCGTCGCTCCGATCGGGGTGAAGATGAAGAGCGATACTCCTGAAGAGATTGCCATCAGCGTGGCTGCGCAGCTCCTTCAATGTGCTATGCCCGCTTCAGCGAACTGACTCCGTTCAGCGATCGACCTCGGAGCGTAGTGCAAGTATTTCATCAATCAGGGCATCGGGGCGCTCGAAGGGCAACACATGTCCTGCACCGTCGACGAAGCGCAGACGGGCGCCCGGGATTTTCGAGGCAATGATCTCCGAGTTGGCAGGCGGGATCAGAAAGTCATCTTCTCCAGCGACGACGCGGGTTGGCAGAGCGATCTGGTGGAGTCGTCCGCCCGTGCTGTGTCGTGTCGCCGCGAGCAGATGTCCAAGATATGCGCGCCTTCGCGTCGGTGTTTCTCGGAAGACCTCTTCGAGACGTCCAAAGAAATCATCGAAACGGTGCGCGTTGTCCTGGTGCAGGAGAAGCTGGATGAAGTCTTCTTCATTGGCTCGACGGGCCATCAAGGTCGTCTTCAGAAGTAGTCGGATCGCCTGGGGATTGAGGAATTTGCCATGAGGTAGTCCACAGGTGGTCGAAATGAGCAAGAGCCCGCTCAGCCTGGCGGCGTGTCTGAGCGCGAAGTGTTGCGCGATCATGCCTCCCATCGAAGAGCCGGCAATGAGCGGTCTTTCGACATTGGCCGCGTCGAGTACGGCGCGTACGTCGTCGGCCATCGTCGGCAGATCATAGGGCGGAGTCGGAACACTCGAGAGTCCGACGCCACGATTGTCGGGCAGGATTACGCGGAATCCCTGTGCGGCGATTTCGACGGCGAGTGCATCCCAGACGCGACCGGGCATACCGAGGCCCTGAATCAAGACCAGCGTCTCTTCGGCGTCCCCGATCTCATGCCACGCAATGCGGGTGAGGTCGGGGGCGACGGTGAATCTGGTGCGAAACTCGCTCATTCTCGAACTCCGTATTCATTGCGCAGAATCGCGTTATGCTCATCGGCCAACTGCCGAGCACGCGCCTCGTCGACCGGATGGGTTTCGAGGGTCGCGCCCCAGATGATTCCGCCCATACCGAAGGCGCTCGACCCGATCCCCAGACCGGTGATCAGCCAGTTTATGTCTTGATCGTCGAAAGCGGGCACGATGCCCACGAACATCAGCCCGAGCCCGAGGGCTGTGGCCACTCCCGAGCCCACGAGTACGCCGGTCTTGAGTCCCACGTTACTCGCGTAGGTATCCGCGAGATCTTCGCGTCGAATCGTCTGGTAAAAGGCCTCGGGTGCCAGCGGTTTCTCGAAGGCGCCAAGATGAAAGCTCCAGGGCTCGTCGCGGTATACGATCTTTTCTCGTTGGTATTTCCCACGTTGAAGCGCCTGCCGTTCGTCGACGATCGCTCGAGAACGCTCGGGCAGACTGGCTGCGAGAGCCTGCGCTCGCGATCGAGCATCAGCCTCATGCTCTGCTCGCGGGTCTCTTTCTTTCGATTTGGCTGCATGGTCTTGCGCGGCCTGGATGCGGGGTGGCTGGCCGGCGACAATGGAGGCACTCACGAAGCCGTCGCCAAACGTATGTGTAATGACTGCCGTCGGCGCACTCTTGGACGGATAGACGCGAACGATCACCACGCCGTCGACGGGTCGTTTCATCCCCTTGTCGACGAGTTGCTGATCGGAGAGCGCTGAGGTCTCTCCGAGCGCTTCATCGGTCATCACCAATTCGAGGCCGCGTTCTCTGAGGGCGTCGACAAGCGCTTGCGAGGCCTCGGCAGCCTCGGGGGTCGCCGAAATTACGATCACGCGATTCGAATCGACCAACTCATCGAGGTTGTCGGATTCGAATGATGTTGACCATGCGTCGGACTGAGCCGAAGCGATCCCGGGCAGCAGGGTAAAGACGATGAAGGCGAGTGTGATGATGCGCATGGAGGTGGCCTGAACGAGAAAACGCCGGCATCATAGACGATGCCGGCGCGCTTCCCAATCTCGAGTCGTTCTCAGTCCTGATCGTCTGAAGATGCCTCGGCCCGGGCCTTTTCTTTCTCGGCCTCACGGATCATCTCCTGCACCTCACGAGCATGCTCGGGACCCATGTCGTCGACCATTTCGCGGTAGGCGCGCTTGGCGTCACCAATCGTCATCTTACTTTTCTGAAAATCCACGCATATGAGGCACATGAGAACTCCTTTGAGCCAGAAACCTGCGTCGCCTCTATGGTATCAGGGTTGAACAGTGAGTCCAAACGTCATGGGCTCGCACCAATCCAACACTTGGCGCTGCGGTTCATCGAGGCTATGCTTTGCTCATCTTTCGCAGTTCCTGCAGGAGTGAGTCATCGATAAGCGAGCGCGTGTAGCCGCGGTGATCGGATGTGTATTTCTCTGGATGTCGGGTCCCTCCGCTGTTCAGGCACAGGATGCCTCCGAAGAGCCGCAGTCGACGGAAGCAGTGGGCGAGTCTGAGCCCGACGAAAGCCTGGAAGAGGTCGGTACGGCCTCCGAGGATTCAGAGGATGCCGAATCCAGCACGGAGGCCGCGGATCCCCCCGAAGCCGAAGCGGCTGACGCGGCTGAATCGGAAGGCGCGGTCAAAGGAAAGACCGACGAGCCGCCTGCAGATACTCCGCTTCTCCAGACCGATAAAGACGAGGCAGAGGCCCGGGTCGAAAGTGCGACCGAGGCCGAAGAGGCTCCAAAGCCCGCCTTCGTGCCGATGCCCAACCCCAGGTCCGCAAAGCCCGGCAAAACCCAAAAGCCCGATGGACTCTCGCTCGACAAGAGTGTCGAAGAGCAAGAGAAAGAAAAGGGGCTCCTCGAGCAAGGTGATGTGCGGTGGACGATCGACCCTGAATATCGCGTGCGGACTCTCGCGATCGATCCTCTCGAGGTCAACGGAACCACCGTTACTGAGACCCATTGGACCGAGCAGCGATTTCGACTCGATACCACGGTCGCCAAGGCGGGGGTCGGAGCCATTCGCCTGCAGGCAGATTTTCTCGATGGCGTTCTCTTTGGTGACAACGGCTCGATCGGCTCCGAGCCAGTCCCGACCAGCGGCGTATCACTGACATCGAATCGGCCGAATGTCTCGCGATGGGAGATCGGACTGCCGAGCGGAGCCGACCCTCTCGATCGCGAATCGTATGCCCCGGTCCTGGCGCCGGCCGACCTCTGGTCGATCAATTATCTCTACGCCGATGTCTTTTTGCCGATCGGTTTGATTCGAGTCGGGCGCCAGCCTCGAAAATACGGAGCTGGAATCCCATCGCACGATGGTGGTCCTTACAATCGCTGGGGCGTCTCCCAGTTTAGCGATGCAGCTGA
>CAYFTY010000626.1:0-3471 GCA_964346045.1 uncultured Bradymonadales bacterium
CGTGCGCCCGAGGATGCAGTCGCGAACTACCTGCTCGGTCGGCGGCTGCTGCAGGGACTCGAATTCGAGCGCGCGCAGTCGTTCCTGCGTCGCGCACGCGGAAATCTCGGAATCCGAGTGCTCGAATTAGAAACTCTGGAGATGCTTACACACGTGCACTTTCGATCGTCAGACTTCGATCGAGCGCAGGAAATGGCTCGCGAACTTGCTCAGAGTCGAAGGTCGACCTATCGAGAATCGGGGCTCGAATGGCTTCGGAGGATTGATTGGAAGCGCCGGAATAGAGTAGACACACCGTGACGTTATCGACCGCGAAAACTTTCTTTGCTGCGGCGATGACCTAGACTCTTTTTGCCCACGAACGTTGGCACGAGATACATGATGAAATTTTCGAACGTCTTCCTTCTGATCGTTAGTGCTCTCTTCCTTGTCGCCTGCGGACCGGATTATTTGCAGGATAACGAAGACCCCTACAAAGGTCAGCGGGGATTCAAAATCGACGAAGAAGCCGAGATCAAGGACACCGTCGAGCACCGTCAGGTGATGGATGTTTTGCTGCAGTATCGCGACGCCATGGTCAATAAGGATATTGGCTCCATCAAAAGATTGGTGGCCGACGACTACTATGACAACGCCGGTACGACGGATACGACGCAAGACGATTACGGTGCCGAACAGCTCGGGCAGGTCTTCGAGCTGATCTCCCAGCATGCCGAAGACGTAAAGTATGATGTCACCGTCAAAGCGATGAACGTCGACGGTCGGCGTGCATCGGTCGACTACGAGTTCGATTTTGCGTACCACTACAAGATCGGGGAGAAGGTTGCCTGGGACGCCGGCGTCGAAGTCAACCGTCTCGAAATGGAAGAGCGCAACGGCGAATGGAAGATTGTGTCGGGACTTTGAGTTTCAAAGAGTGGACACATTACGCCGCGCCAGGCTCGTTCATGCGCTCTACGACCATATTTTCAGCTCTTCTCGCCTTCACACTTCTCTTTTCGGGGATTTCTACTGCATCGGCTCAGACTGCGCTCGAGCTTGTTGATCGAGGTTATCTCGACCAGGCGAGGGCAGCTTCGACGCAGGCCGATGACGCGGCTGCGATGATTGCTCGGGCACATCTCGCGTTGCGGGATGCAGAATTCGAGCGTGCCTTCGAAATGGCCGAAATTGCGACGCGCAAAGCGACCTCCGACGAGTTGCGTGCCAGAGCCGGAGTCGTTACGGCGCTGATCCAGCGCGCGCAGGGACGCCTCGAGCTCGCCGAAAAGACGCTTCGAAGTGTACTTTCAGATACCACCGATGCGCATGGTGCGAGGCTCGAGCTTGGTCGGATCCTGATCGAGACCGGTCGATACGACGAGGGTGAAGTCCTTCTCGATGCGCTTGCGACTTTCTACAAGAACGGGCTTCTCAAGACGGCGCACGAAATGGTCGTTCTCGGAGATGCCATGAGGCTCATCGGCGGTTTTCAGGATGCGAATCTCGCCTATCATAAAGCCATCGAGAAAGACCCCGGGCATGTGCGAGCGCTCGTGCGGATGGCCGATATCTTCCTCGAAAAGTACAACGTGGCCGACGCGATGAAGACCTTCGAGGAGGCGTCTGAAAAGGCTCCCAACAATCCCGACGCTCTCGTCGGTCTGGCGCGGGCGAACCTGCAGGCCAGCAACGACTACAACAAGGTTCGAAATCTGCTCGAACGGGCGACGATGATCGAATCGAATCATCCGGGAGTAGAGCTCACACTGGCCGAGGTGGCAGTCGCCGATGCGGATTGCGACCGGGCGAGGGAGCACGCGAAAAACGTGCTCGTGCACCGCCCGAAATCGCTGGAGGCCCTCACGTTTCTCGCCGTCTGCGATTATCTCGACGACGACCTGAAGGCGTTCGAGGCGAGTAAGAAGAAGGTTTTTGATACGAATCCACAGTATGTCGAGATGCTCACCGAGACTGCCCGGTTTGCTGTGCGGGCCCATCGATACGAAGAGGCCGTCGCGTTGAACCGTCAGGCACTCGAGATACGTCCGGGCTACCCGAAAGGGTTACTCCAGCTCGGCATCGGGCTCTCGCGGGTCGGAAAGGAAGACGAGGCGCTCGATGTCCTGAGGCAGGCCTACGATGCCGACCCCTATAACGTGCGGTCATTCAACATGCTCGAGCTCTACGAAAAGGTGATGCCTGAGTACGAGTTCATCATGCACGAACGTTTTCGGATTCGCGCCCACTCATCAGAGCACCATGCGATCGATGCACTGGTGTCTCCGGTCGTAGCCGCATCGATGCAGGAGTTCGATAAGAAATACGAGTTTGAGCCCGCGGATTATCTGGCCGTCGAGGTCTTCCCGAATCCCAATGCATTCGGTGTTCGCTCGGTCGGGCTTCCGCACATCGCACCTCACGGGATTTGCTTTGGTAAAGTCGTTGTCTCCCGCAGCCCGAGTGAGGGGAATTTCAACTGGCATGGAGTGGTCTGGCACGAGATGGCGCACGTCTATCACATCCAGCTTTCAGACGGCCGTGTACCGCGGTGGTTTACCGAAGGGCTCGCTGAATATGAGACGAACGTCAAAAATGATGCATGGCAGCGATATCACGATCGCGAGCTATTCCGGGCGTTGGCGGCCGACAACCTGCGGGGCGTCACGGACCTGAGCAAAGGCTTTACGCATGCTCGCTCGCTCGAAGAAATCCTGCGTGCGTATCACCAATCGAGCCTCGTGATTCACTATCTTGCTGAAACCCACGGCTTCGAAAGCCTGGTGGATATGCTGCGAGCGTGGGGCGACCGAAAGTCGGATGAAGAAGTCTATCAGTCGGTAATCGGAAAGTCGCCAGCTGAGATCGACAAAGGATTCAAAGCGTGGCTTCTCGACCGTTATGTTCGCTTTCGGGGCCAACTCGCCGTCGATCTGGCGAGCCTTGGGTCAACCCGCGATCTCGTTCGAGAAGCTGAGAAGATGGATGGTGGCGACGAAGAGGCCGCAGCCTGGGCAAGAGCCTCGTTTGCGATGCTGCGCGATGGAGACGTCGACAAGTCGAACACCACGATCGAGCAAGCGATCAAGCTTGCGCCGCTTCATCCCGAGGTGCGCTACATCGCGGCGCTTTTGAGTTATGAACAGGGAAGGATGCGAGACGCGCACGAGCACGGCATGAAAGTCCTCGATGTGACTCGCGATAGCTACGGGCTGAGGATGCTCCTCGGCACCGCTGCGAAAGCGCTCGAGAAGACCGAGGAGGCGACGATTCATTTCCGAGCTGCCACGCAATTATGGCCCAATGGCTCGGAGGCCTGGAACGAAATTCGTATCCTCGCCGAGGCTCAGGGAGACAAAGCCCTCGAGGAACGTGCGACACGGCGGGGCTTCGAACTCGAGCAAACAAAGCCGTTGATTTCCCCGCACTACCGACACCTCATGCTCGAAAAAAAAAAATGGGACGCCCAATTCAGGGGGTTTGCGACCGGCG
>CAYFTY010000627.1:0-893 GCA_964346045.1 uncultured Bradymonadales bacterium
AGATATGATGAACCACCTTGGGAACGCGCCCCTCGATGGCGCTCGGACCACCAATTTGCGCAATCTCGGACTCGAGCGTCTGCTGAATCTCGTCGAGATCCCATGTCTTGCGATGCAGCTCAAAGCCGGCTTCGACCATGGGTTCGGGCCAACCGTCGGCAACGACGGCATCGCAGGTTTCGCGGGCGAGCAAATGATCGATGAAATCACGCATGCTCAGCCGAGCACCTCTTTGAGGTCGGGCAACATCTCGAATTCGTCGACCTCACGATAGCTCTTGGCGCGCAGCACCAGATAGGCATCGAAGACCAGTCCGATCGAAATCAGGTAGACCAGCCCAAAGGTCAACACGATCGAGGCCACGAGCAGGATGCCTTTCTTGGTCTGACCAAACGCGATGTGCGCGGCACCGGGTACGAAAAACGAAATGAGAAGAACGATTTTGTCGGCCGTCGAGAGTTCGTATCCCTTGCCCTGATCGGGCGCCGAGGACACGCTTAAATCTGTGGGCGGGCGCAGCTCGCCGGCCGTGTCGGGGCCGAATGCGTTCTGCGTGCCGGTATCATTCGCAAGCGGAGGACCCGGCCGTGTTTCGAATGACTGGCGAGGCCCGGTCTGCTGCACCGTTGGGATAGACGCCATGTCACGCGTTTCGGCCGGTGCCTCGGGATTGGCGTTCCAACCCGAGCCCGTCTGCTGAGGATTGGCATTCCAACCTGAGCCCGTCTGCTGAGGATTGGCGTTCCAACCCGAGCCCGTCTGCTGAGGATTGGCATTCCAACCCGAGCCCGTCTGTTGGGGATTGGTATGCCAGCCCGACCCTGATGCCTGCGGATTCAGACCCGAACTCGACTGCTGAGGATTCAGGCCCAAACTCGACTGCTGAGGATTCA
>CAYFTY010000627.1:993-3465 GCA_964346045.1 uncultured Bradymonadales bacterium
GACCCGAACTCGACTGCTGAGGATTCAGACCCGAACTCGACTGCTGAGGATTCAGACCCGAACTCGACTGCTGAGGATTCAGGCCCGAGCCCGAGGATTGGGGCTGCGGCGGCGTGGGATTCCACCCCGATTGGCTCGTTTGATCATCGGGCTGACCAGGAAGCACGCCATCCGGAGGCGACGTGAGTCGCCCCGTCGGCACGTCGTCGGGATCAGCTTCTGCCGGCAACGTCGTCTCGCCAGTGTTTCGTCTGGGCGGCCACTCTTCGGGGGCCGAGAGATTCTTTCGTTCGTTGGTCGGCTTTAGCTCGGCGGCGAGTTCTCGAGATACCGACGAATCGGCAATCGTCCTCTCCTCGTGCGGATCGGGCGCTGCGTGGATTCCAGACTGGCTCGCAGCGGCCTCGAGTTCGGCGACATTCACCGTTTTCAAGAGAGTCTTATCGTCAGGCTCGGCGTTCAGATCGGCCTTTTTGAGCTGGGCCATATCGACCGTCTCGAGCACGGTGCGCTCGGTCGATGGTGTGCGGTTGAGCTTCTTGAGGTCCATCGTCTCGGGAACCGGATTGCCCCCCTTATCGGTTTCGCCCGGATTCAGCGGCCCGAGGCGCTCGTCTGAATTCCATGTCTGTAGATCGCGAATCACCTGGGCTGCACTCGAATAACGAAGCCGCGAATTCTTGGCGAGCATCCGCTCGACGATCGCGCGCACCCGGTTGGGGATATCGCCCTCGGCCGGAACCTTCAGAGATTGGGGCGACATCTGTTGTTCGACGACCGCCATTCTGTCCCGCGCCGAGATGGCTTTGCGACCCGTCAGCATTTCGAGCCCGACGACCCCAAGGCTGTAGATATCGCTCGCCGGTCCCACCGGCAGACCGCGTAATTGCTCGGGCGGCATATAACGCGGCGTTCCGACGATCGTTCCTGCTGCCGTGAGGTCGTTTCCGGGCACCTGCCCGGCCGCATCTCCAAAGGCCTTGGCGATGCCGAAATCGAGCACTTTCACCGTGTCGACACCGTTGACCCGGGTGATCATGATATTATTGGGCTTGATATCGCGATGCAGAATGGCCTGCGCGTGTGCGGCGCGCAGGGCGTCGAGCGTTTGTTCGAGCACTTTGACGACGAACTCGGGCTCTTGCGCCCCGTCGTTTTTGATGATCTGAAAGAGGTCTCGACCTTCGATGAACTCGAAGACCATGAAGAGCATGCCGTCGTCCGTCCTGCCGTGGTCGAACATCTTGATCGAGTGTAGGTTGTCGAGCATCGAGAGCACGCGGGCTTCGCGCAGAAATCGGTCGGCGAGGTCGCCATCGTACGAGACCTCGCGCCCGCTGCTCGTCTTCACCGGAGTCAGGATCTTGAGCGCAACGGTGCGATCTCCCGCCCGGGTATCGCTGGCGCGATACACCTTCGAGAAACCACCCTCGCCAATCATGTCTTCGACCCGGTATCGACCTTCGAAAAGCTCGCCGGGCGCAGGTAGAGAAACCGTCGCCATACTCGGTCAATCGCGCAACATTCCGTGATAATTCGAGTGTCGGCGATCCGTAACAATTCAGCAAGCCCTGCAACCTGGCACCGCTGGAGCCGCGGAAGGTGGTCCACCGCAGGTGCCCCGCCGCCGGCGTCTGACCTCAGGCGCCCCGTGCCGTCATCGATCAATTGAGGTATGGTCTGGCCATGATTCGGCTCTGGTATTCAAATTACCTCGAGAGGCTGGTCGATGCGCTCGTCGCGAATGTCGAGGGGTTCCAAAAGGCGGGCCTCGCGGATCCGTATACGCCGCGCACGATCGTAGTGCCGAATCGCAATATCTCGACCTATCTGAAATTCGAAATCGCGCGCCGAACGGGCATCGCGGCTAATTTCGAGCTGACTTTCCTCAATAAATTCCTGCGTCAGCACGCCGAGGTTCCTGGCGATGACGAAGTCGAGCTCTTGACGCGAGAGGCGTCGCGCAGCCTCTTACTCTCAGCCTTTGACGTCGATGCCCCTCGCCCGGTGCTCGCATATATCGACGCCGCCCGCGACGATGACGATCGCGAGCGTCGACGATTCCAACTCGCCGACCGGCTCGCGCGTCTCTTCGAGGAATACGAACTCTCGCGCCCTAATATGATTCGGCTCTGGCCCGAAAAGCCCGTGCTCGACGACGAACCTTTTCGATCGACCGAAGCCTGGCAGCGCGAACTCTGGCTCGACATCTTCGGGCAGGGCGGCCGTGTCGAGCGACTCAGCCGCGAACGAAACGTACGCTATTTGAGACTCGCCCAGCTGCTCGAGGTCGCTGATTTCAGGGGGCTCGGGCCCAGCGTGCATATTTTTGGTCTGAGTTACGTCGCGCGGCTCTTCTACAACGTATTTCAGCGCATGTCCGAGACGACGGCGCTTTTCATCTACACGCTGAATCCGTGCATGGAATACTGGGAAGACGTGCCGGCCGGCTGGCGTGTCCCCGAAAAGAAG
>CAYFTY010000628.1:0-3457 GCA_964346045.1 uncultured Bradymonadales bacterium
AGTGTCGGGCGCCGCCGAGAGCACGAAGAAGACGAATGCGCCGTCGCGAGTGCCTACCCCCGCGACCGTCAGCGGAAGCATTCCGACGAAGAGTGCGAGCGGCCAGAACGCCACGACATGCTCGGCTGCGATGCTCGCATTAAAAACGCGAGTCAGCAGGTAAAGCGTGAGCAGGTTTGCCGACCATACGAAAAGCGAGGTCGCGAACACCCTCGCAAGCGTCTTCGGTGCTGCGCGCAGACTGTGTAGCGCCGATAGCAGTCTTCGGATCTTGGTCTCAAAGCGATTCAGAAGTGGAAGGCTTACGATCCAGTCGGTGCTTACGACGATCAGAACCGTGGCCAACCATACACCCAACAACAGAGCGAGCGGAAGAAGCAACCACAACCAGAGCGAGGCCATTGCGCACGATGACACCGAGTACACAGAGTGCCTGAACGTCGACCAGGCGCTCGGCAATGACTGCGCTCGAACACTCGATTGCTGGAACCTTGTCTCGCAGCGCCACCGCCCGAAGCAGGTCGCTCGCCTTAGATGGCGTGATGACCGCGAAGGGATAGGTCGCGATAATCGCGTCGAAAGATTCGAAGAGTGTGATCTCGTACCCGAGGCTTCGAAGGACGAGTCGAAAACGTTGAGCGACAGCGCTGAAAAGGACCACAAGGGTCGCGATCGCCGCTGCCAACCATTGCCAGCGCGCTTTCTCGAGTGCTAAAAGGACCTCTTCGGGCTCGGATAGTGACGCGAACACTGCGTAGACGACAACACCCGTGATCAGGAAGATCGGGATCATCTTCCACGAAAAACGAGGCTTGCCGACCGCAGGTGGTTCTTCATTGTGTGTGTTTTCGATCATGCTCACTGCCTCGCTAGGCGTCGCGTGAATCGTCTGTTGCTCCGGGTATCTAGTACCACCTCCCAACGGGGTACCACCGACGAGACGAGATACCAGTGAGCGAGTGTGGTCGGAAGTTCTCGAATCGCAAGTGTTTCGACACCGGTCTTGCTCGAATTCAGGTCGATGAGCATCAGGTTGGCGATGCGCGTGATTCGGTACTTGGTGGCCAGGCGGCGAACGTTCGCCCGATCGAAGGAGCGCTCGGGTGCCACCCAGAAATCAGCGTTTCGAGGCACCGAATTGGAGTTATGCCATCGATAGGCTCGGTCGGCGTAGTAGCGCATCTGTAGCGATGATCCTGAACGACGGTGGAACGCGATAGTATCACCGCGCTCCGTCCGCTCGTGAATGAGCTTTCCAACAAGAGCGCGATTCAACTCACCCAGGTACGGGAACGCAGGCGCTGGGTGATTCGGCGGAAAGACGCCATACGAGCGAAGGTGCGTTTCCGGCAGACGCGTCGCAGTCGACACCAGGATTCCGAGCAGCGCAAAACCGGCTATCCATCCGGCGAGGCGCGCTCCGAAATACTCGCCCAGGAGTTCGAAGAGCATCTTCAGACCCAGCGCTGCAGCCACCGCGATCGCGGGAGTCATGAAGTAGAGATAGAAATTATGCACCGACGCAGCCTGCCGAAAGATGCTGATATAGAGCAGATTACCCAGAAAGAAGGTCGTGATGGTCGGGTCGAGTTCTCGTTCACGAACGATGGACCCGATACAACCAACGAGCGCGAATACCAGCGCTGCGGGGCCGAAATAGTCCATCATGCGGGTGAATTCTTTATCGGCGAGCGCGCTCAGCGTGACGTCTGCGCTGCTTCGCCATTCGGCGAGTCCGATGAGTCCCTTGCCCGTCGCGAGGCCATCGAGCCAGAAGAACCACCCCGCGAGCGTCAGCGAAGTCGCGACGCCGATGGCGACGAAGAGCCACGGTCGTTTCGGCTCGCGCGCCAGGGCATCGAAGCCGACGAATGCGGCGAGCACGAATCCGGGCCAGTCGAACGACCCGGCCACGCATAGCGCGATCGCCGCGCCGGCACCCCAGCCGATGCGCTCTCGGCCCTGGCACTCGCGGTAACGAATCGCGCAGTAAATCGCGACCAGCGTCGCGAGCACGATCTGCACCTCGTAGTTGAGCATTTTGCCGTACTCGACCTGCATCGGCAGCACGGCCAGGATCGCGCAGGCCGCGAGGGCGACGTTCGCACCCCACCTTCGGCGAACGACCGCAAAAAGCACGAAGATCAGCAATGCTGCGGGCACTGCTGCCACCAGGTTCGCAGCCCATTCGTGAACGCCGAAGATCTCGAAATTCAGGCCTACCAGCAGGTTCACGAGCGGAGGGTGATTCCAATGAATCGGCATCCCTGCCAGCGTCTCCGGCATGCCGAAATGCTTGTAGGGCGCAAAGCCTGTCTCGAAGAATCCGTACTTGACGTAATTTCGGCCAATCAGCGAGCGCAGCGCGGCATTCCACCCCTGATGACCAACGAAGAAGGGGCGTAGGATTTCGTGGAAAGAGATGGCGACGTGCGTCAGGGCAATGAAGGCAAAGGCGAGCTTCTGCCAACGCGCCAGTCGCTGTTGATCGTGGTTCCTCGCGATGATTCTTGCCTCGCTGCAGAAATTTGCGGGTCGAAGCCCGCTGCCCCTCTTGTAGTGCGAAACGAGGTTTCTGGCCAAGCCCGTCGACTCAGAATGGCCAGACGACGGGGATCAAGAAGGTCGCGACGATGGCGAAGAGCAGGGTCAGCGGGCCGCCGAGTTTGACGAAGTCGGCGAAGGTGTAGTGGCCGGCGCCATAGACCATCGTATTCGTCTGATAACCGACGGGCGTCAGAAAGCTCGACGACGCAGCAAAGGTCGTGGCCATCACGAGCGGTCGAGGGTCAATGCCCATCTGTGGAGCCGAGGCGAGCGCGATGGGGATGATGAGCGCGGCCGTCGCGTTATTGGACATCGTCGAAGTCAAAATCGCCGTCGCGACATAGATGAAACCAAGCGCCGCGTAATTTCCGCCGAAATCGTTGAACCAGACGATGGCTGCCGATAGTAGTTGGTCGCCGCCGGTCTCTTCGAGCGCGATGCCCAGACTCAAGACCCCGGCGAGCAAAAAGATGACGTCCCATTCGATCGCGCGGATGGCCCGCTCGAACGAGATGATGCCGGTCACGACCAATAAGAGGCCGCCGAGGGTGGCGCTCGCGACGATCGGCATGATGTTCAGCGCAGCCAGGGCGACGACGCCGACGATAATGGCGATGACGGCGGGGATAGTCTTTTCGCTGCGTTCGGGCTCGATGTCGCGGGTCGAAAGCAGCATCCCCTCTCTGGCTTCGCGCAACGATTCAATCTGTCCCGACGAAACCGCCATGAGGATCACATCGCCGCCTTTGAGCCTGACGTCGTCGAGATCGCGGTGCATCATCTCTCCGCGCTGCCTCATGCCGAGCGGCGTTGCGCCGAAGCGTTCTTCGAAATGCGTCTCGGATAATTTGTGGCCGCTCAGCTCGCCCTCGGGTGAAACGGCGACCTCGACGAGCTGCACGACCTCGCC
>CAYFTY010000629.1:0-3452 GCA_964346045.1 uncultured Bradymonadales bacterium
ATTCGCTTCATGGAAGATCTCCTACGCGGAATCCGACGAATTGTCCCGAAACCGGCCCTTCTTCAGACTGGCCGTTCAAGAGCTGCAATGCCATGTCACCGCCGACCTGACCCGAGGTCATCTGATCGATCTGGCCATCTCGATTCGTATCGACGAGCTGAGCCGCCCCTGTGAGGTCCATGCCGAGTGGCACCTCGAATCGATCGACGAAACCATTCACTGAAGCCAGCACTCCCGTCTCGCAATCGCCCACCATATCACTGACGCTGATCCCGATGGTCGTCCCACCGACATCCACCCCTAAGGCCTCGTCATCGTCAGCAATACGCCCTGCCAATCCGCGACAGTTCACCGCGCCGAGAGCCAGGTCACGCAGACCAACCCCGTCGGTTGGATCGTCGGGCAAAATCTGATTCACCAGCAGGTAGAGCCCCAGACGACCGTAATTGAAATCGAGTGAATGCGCGTTCATCGCCATTTCACGATTCTGCATCGTCGCCGTGAAATCGCTGCTCAAGACCTCTACCGGGTATTCGGCATCGAGAAGAGACTCGCTCGTGAGTTGAAATTGGTCGCAGGTGATTGCATTCGAATCTCGACAGGCCGGTTCTTTGAAAAACGCGACGCCGTTCCAGATTTGAGTGATCTCGAGGGTTTCCGAATCGGCCTCGGCTTCAGTAACCAGCATCGATGTCTGAAGATCCACGGTCTTCATCTGATCGTCGACCTGATCGAGACGCGTCCCCATCTGCAAGATCCAGGGCGGGGCCTCTTCGGCCAGATACCCGGTGATGTCACTCTGAAGTTGAGTGCCGTAGATGGTCTCGAAAGCAGTGGCCGCCGTGGCTCCATAATCGGTTGCCACTCGGCCGGTGATCTGATTGTAAATGAGCTGATCTGGCTTGCGCCATTCGCCGGCAAGCCCGCCAAAAACGCCCGAAAACGACGACATATCATACCGAGTTTCGGTGTCGTAACTACCCTCGAGGCTGTCTTCGACCGAGCGGACCGGTAGTTGCTGGCAGCCCGCGAGCACGAGGGCGAGGCCGAGAATCATAGAAATGGCGATTCGATGTGTCATCGTTGCTCCAGGGAGTCTGCAGGATGCTCGGGGTGCTTCACAATCTAGACGATCGTAATCCAATTTTAATCAATCGTCTCATTCCAAACCCACCCATCGAAGCAAAAAAATCGCTCAAACCGATCGCCGGTGCGGATCTCTACGCGCAGGTCTGCGCGCTCTCCTGGTTCGGTTTCCACCTCGTCCAGATACCAGGTCTCTGATCGGTGCGGCACCTCTCGCGTCGCGGCCCGGCGCGAGTCGATGAAAAGGCTTATCCGAACATCGTCGCCTCGCGATGCACGTGCCGCGCGCAGATCGATGCCGCTTCTCAGTCTGAAAGACTCGCCGAGCTCGACGTCCTTCCATTCGAATTCGAGCACCGTCGAGCCACCGAGTGGATGAGCGTAAATACAGCGCCGGGGCTCGTCACCGACCTCCCGCAGTTCGTCGGCTACGTAAAGCCATCGCTCTCTTCGCTCGCAGTCCCAGCGCCGTTCGCTCGAATCCCAGGTCGTGCACGGCGTGGTGCGAGAACCCGAACGCCGCCGCACCTCTGCCTGGTCGAGAGACTCTCGCATGTTGAAGCCTACCTTCGGACTCGGCGCCTCGACGCGGAACGTCTCGACCGTTCCGAATTGCCTCACTTCCTGAGCCTGGAGCTCTATGGGAAAGGCACCCAGAGCCTCGTCGCGCCGCCCCTTTTCAGCCATGACTACGAAGCTATCCACACCGACGAGGTCTTCGAGGATCAACGAGCGCTTTGTATCGAGCTGCGCGCCGACTTCCGTGAGGTGAACCCGGGCCGAGTCGTTCCATGTCGGATGCACGCGCACGACCACGGCTTCATCGTCGCCGACGCGCTCGAGTACATCCTCGCTCGCGCTCTTCCAGTCCGAAGCTTCGGTCGGATCGTCGAAGACAAACGCCTGCAAAAACAAGCTAGAAATAGCAACGCCGACGAGCAATGCCGCCGGCGCCCAGCGAACCCAGGAGGGTTCGGATTGTCTGGATTCAAAGCTCATGAGTTCAGCGCTCGCCACCCTGCTTCGCCATCGAAAGGCCTCCGAGCTCCATCAGTAGATCGCGGTCGAGGAAGGCCTCGCCTCGGTCTGTGTAGGGGTGGACATGCTGTCCGGTGTCCATGCGAATCGCATCACAGGGACATGCCTCGACGCAGAGACCGCAGACGATGCAGCGCAGCTCGTCGATGACGAACACTTTCGGATACTTTTCGATCTCGGGGTCGTCGTGCTCAGCAGCCTCAATGTGAATGCAGTTTGCCGGACAAATCGTCGAGCAACACATGCATGCCACACAGCGCACCTGCCCGTCTTCGCGCACCATCAAGCGATGCAGACCACGAAAACGTTCGGGATAGACCGTCGGCACCTCGGGGTACTCTCGAGTGACGACCGTGCGTTTTTCTTTATTGGGCCGAAGGTTCCGAAAGAAGTGGGTCATCGTGACCTTCAGACCGCGAGTAATCTCGGGAATGTAGCTCTTTTCCCAGAGACCACGCTCGCGTCGTTCGACTTGCTTTACGTTTACTTCACCCATGCGGACTCCTCATGTACTTCAAAAGATTGCGACGATGAACGCTGTCACCACCAGGTTAGCAAGGCTTAAGGGAAGCAAAATCTTCCATCCGAGCACCATAATCTGATCGTAGCGGAAGCGCGGAAGGGTCCAGCGCATCATGAACTGCAGCCAGACGAGGATGATCACCTTCACACACATGGAGAGCACCCGCAGCACCACGACGAGCATGTATGGCAGCTCGATATGCAGTGCATTGCCAAAGTGAAATCCGTCGGCAAAGAGGTATGGAACCTGCCAACCACCCAGGAACATGACCGCGATCAATGCTGCGATGAACACGGTTGCAGCGTACTCGCCGAGCTGCATCACTGCGAACTTCATCGAGCTATATTCGGTGATATAGCCGGCGACGATCTCGGACTCGCCCTCAGGTACGTCGAATGGGGCGCGTTTGGTCTCGGCCATGCCCGCGAGGAAGAACAGGAAGAAAGCCAGCGGCTGCACGACGATCCCCCACATCGGTAACCATCCGCCGAGCAGATAGCCCTGCTGCCGGACCATCTCGTTCAGGTCGAGTGTTCCGTAGATCAAGAGGATACCGGCGAGGGAAAGTCCCATCGTGACCTCGTACGAGATCATCTGAGCCGACGAGCGCAAACCCCCGAGCAGGCTGAAGTTACTATTCGATGCCCAACCCGCGATCGCCGCGCCGTACACCGAAACACTCGCGACAGCGAATGCGTAGAGCAGGCCAGCGTTGAGATTCATCAAGCAAGATGCGGAGTCGCCGCGGAGTGCGGCGGCCGAGCTGGCCGGGAACGAGAGCGTCCGCATCGTGGAAGAGAGTAGC
>CAYFTY010000630.1:0-3447 GCA_964346045.1 uncultured Bradymonadales bacterium
GCAACGTTCCTCGTCGATAACCGCGGAGGGCGCGGTTATCGACGTTCATTGCAGTGGAAAGTGGCCAAACGGCACGAACGTCGGCCCGCAGGTCGCCCTGCGAAACGCAGGCGACCTGCGGAGCCTCGCCGCTGACAAAGGCTATGATGATATGAGCTTTCGAGAAGAACTCCGCGCAAAGATCGAGGCGTGACCTCCGGCTGCGACCACCGTGGCCCGTGCCTTGATCACCACGTACTCGCCGGTGTCCATGTCAAAACCGAGCGCGCCACTGACGCGTCCATTTTGCGCGCCGAGCAGGTCGGTGATCATAATCCAATCGCGGTACCCGATGTCGCGCTTTTTTGCCTGCTCGACCAGGGTTTCGAGAATGGCTTTGCCGGTTCGATCACCGACAAAGCAGGTACGTCGAAACGATTGCGCGCCGAAATAGCGCTGCTGGATGTTTCCGTCTTCGGTGAGATTGAAATCACAGCCCCATTCGTGCAGCTCGCGCACCCGATCGGGCGCGCCATAGGCCAGCATTTCGACCGCCTGGGGGTCATTGATGAACCCTCCCTCCTTGAGGGTATCGGCCGCGTGGATATCCCATCGATCTTCGGGATCACGGCTTCCGAGCGAGGCGTTGATACCGCCCGCTGCCCATACCGTATGGGCGTCTCCATGCGAACGTTTTCCGAGAACGAGGCAATCTACGCCGCGGTCGGCGAGTGCGATGGCCGTGCGCAGGCCGGCCGCACCGGCACCGATGACGAGGACCGAGGTTTCGAGTCGTTGATAATCCATATTGTCCGGGTGTGTATTCGGGGATTCACACCACTGTGATGCGAAGAGTGCAGGATCGTTGCTCGCCTACGGTTCTGACCCACTGACAGTGGTGCAGGTTGGCGTCCCGAGGCAGGGCGAGGCCAGGCTGTGCCTGGCGGGGAATGAAGCTCTGAGTAAGAAAAGAGCTCAAGCCAACGCATTCTCGAGCCCCGAGTCGGCGACGAACAAAACGCTCGACTCGGTCTTGTCGATGGCTTCCTGCATTCCCGGGAAATCGATCTCGTCGGCAAGCCCAATGATGTCGAGATCGCAACGCGGGGCGGTCTCGAAGTTCTCGCGGGCATGCCCGTCGAGAAGGTGAATCTCGGGATCTGGGATTCTGGCGAGGTCGATGAGATTTTCGAGCGACTGTCGCACGTGTTCGGTCTCCTGAGCTTCGCTCACGGAGGTCACGATATTGATTTTTGCCCCCCAGTTTCTGGCGATGGTGTAGGCGATCAGAATGGCCAGGTTCAGGTGGCTTCGGCGCAGTGCGAGCTCCATGTCGGGCGAGCGATCATGGACCCAGAGGTTGATGGTTTTCTTGGATCCCAGGCGGACCTTGGGATGCATGCCAAGGGCGACGACGCCCAGCCGATTCGCGCGGGCGGCATTGGCGATGAGCCTGAAATCTTCTTTTTCTTTCTCGGTCCCGGGCATCTTCAAAAAGACGATATTCGGCTTGAAGAAACTGCCTTTGAGCGCCTCCATTCCCAGCACGAACCCCTCGGCAAAGCGGTCGGTACTGAGCACAGTCCAGCGCGAGAACACACCCTCCTTCCGAAAATCTTCGGCGATTTTATGGAGCTCGCGTTCGAGTACGCCCTCGGTTTTTTCGACATCGATGCCCATCAGGTCGACGTAGCCGGTAGGGTTCACAAGGTCTTGTAAAAAGGGATACTCGCCGCGCAGATCGAGCGGGTCGGCGACCGGGACCAGTACGTTGGGCTTCCAGGCTCGCTGCTGCTGCGAAGGCAAATCAGCTGCCTTCTGCGCTGCCCATTGCGCAATCGCAACAAAGAGTCCACTGCGTACGTCGGCGAACGGCGATGTCAGGTGTCGACGAATCAAGAGCCCGTAGAAGCCAGTGACGACCGCAATCGCAATGAGGCTCACGGTAGGATTCACGATGAACATCGCGAAAACACAGCCGATTGCGCCGACGAGCGGCACTGCGATCGGCACCTTGAGCTGTGGGCGAAAGCTCGTCAGACCGAGCGATTGCTCGATCAGCACGACGATGTTGATCACGCCGTAGGTGATCAAGAAGAACATGGTGATGAAGGGCGCGACGATATTGAGGTCGCGCAGCATCAGAGCGCCGAGCACGAGCGCTCCGGTCAAGGCCATGGCCTTTCGAGGCTCGCCCTTTTCGGTGGTCTCGGCCAGGAACTCGCCTTTGGGAATGATGCCGTGTTCGGCGAGAGCTTTGAGGATACGCGGGGCTCCCACGATCGAGGCGAGCGCCGAGGAAAAGGTAGCTCCCAGAAGCCCGCCGACGACCGCCGGACCGAACGCGGCCTTGTCGATCATCACCGTGTAGTTTTCCTGCAGTTCGGTCGGCGTCGCCGAAGTCGCGAGCCAGTAGGCGAGCAACATGTAGATCGCGTACGAGACCCCGATTGCAGCCATGGTGCCGATCGGGATGCTGCGTCGGGCATCCTTTAACTCGCCCGACATATTCGCGCCGGCCATGATGCCGGTCGCGGCGGGAAAGAAGACCGCAAAAACCGTCCAGAAATCGGCCTCGAAGAGCGCGTCGGTCGCCCCCTTGCCGAGGTCCTGCGCCCAGAGCACCGGTTCGTATTGCATCGACCCTTGAAACGCGGCGACCCCCACAGAAACGAGCGACGCCGCGATGATCACGGCGACGATGTATTGCAATTTGAAGGCGAGTCCGGCGCTGATATAGGCGACCGTGAAGAGGACAGCCAGCAACACCAGGTCGACCAGAAGGGGCATGGCGAAGATGCTATCGACCATACCGGCCTGCTCGAACATCCATACCCAACCCTCGCGAAAACCGAAGATGTACATGACGGTCGCGAGCACCTGCGAGAGATAGAGAGGCACTCCGACGCTGCCGCCCATCTCGAGTCCCAGCGACTGCGAGATCACCGAGTAGGCGCCGCCCCCGCCGATGCGAATATTCGTGGTGATGGACGAGAGCGAGAGGCCGGTCGCAGCCGCGATGGCAAAGGCGATCGTGATGATCAGAAGTCCGCCGAGAAGTCCGGTCTGTCCGACGACCCAACCGGCACGCAAATACATGATCACGCCGAGGATCGTCAGCAATGTCGGCATGAAAACGCCGGCGATCGTTCCGAAGCGACCCGCATTTGCCTCACCGGAGTTCGCGGCGTCGAGTGGTCCGATCATGAAAACCTCTTTTGCAGCATCGTCGGGATGCTAATCCAGATTGCGGGTTCTGCAAGTGAGACTCGAGAACGGGCTCGCGAGATTTATCAGCGCTCCATCTCGAAGTCGGCAAAGTCGAAACCTGGCACGACGACACAGCCTACGAGCGAGTAACCATAAGGGCCGACGGCCGGCTCGGAAGATTGCCACGCGCCCGCCGGGACGACGGCCTGAAACTGGTCTTCGCCGAGCCTGTGGGTCTGGTCGTCGCGGATCGAGAGC